>NZ_JACJPU010000032.1:0-61703 GCF_014696235.1 Sphaerospermopsis sp. FACHB-1194
TCGTTGTTGCTTGTTAACTTTGAGTTGGGTTTTGAATCCTAGTAGCATACAGTGATTTTACTGTAATTCTGTCACAAAGCAAAAGATGACAGGAAATTTTCAGTAAATGTGAGTATTTGTTAGTATTAGTTAAGAAAACAGTAACTAGCTACTAACCCCCAGTAATTGTACCTTATTAAACCAATGATCTATCAGTTAAAATCTCATAACCATCTTCTTTCACTAACACAGTATGTTCAAACTGAGCAGATAAAGCATTATCAACAGTTACAGCAGTCCATCTATCAGCCAAAATTCTGGTATTTTTTGAACCTGCATTTAAAATTGGTTCAATGGCTAAAGTCATACCAGCACGTAATTTCACATTGGGAATCTCACGAGTTCTATAGTTAAAAACCGCAGGTTCTTCGTGTAAATTTCTACCCACTCCATGACCTGTAAATTGTTCCACCACACTAAATTTATTCATTTTTACATGGTCTTCAATCGCACCAGCAATATCCGCAAGGTGAGCGCCGGCTTTAACTTGTTCAATTCCTTTATATAAAGCTTCTTCCGCTATTTTTATTAATCTAGCTGCTTCTGGGGTGACATTTCCCACGGCAATTGTTATACAAGAATCACCATGAAATCCCTGATAATAAGCACCTGTGTCAACTTTTAATACATCACCGGAGCGAATAACCTTTTTCGGACTAGGAATACCATGTACAACTTCATTATTAATACTAGAACAAATCGAAGCCGGAAAACCGTGATATCCTTTAAAGCTAGGAGTTGCACCCATTTCGCGGATACGTTTTTCTGCATGAGCATCTAAGTCAGCAGTTGTCATTCCTGGTTCTACTAACTCAGAAATTTCTTTGAGAACAGTGGCTACAATCTTAGCCGATTGTCGCATGATTTCGATTTCGCGGGGAGATTTAATTTCTATACCCCTGCGTTGTCTGGGTGCTGTGGGTTTGGTTTGAACTGTTTCAGAAATTAGGTTGCTGAGAATGTTCATCATGTAATTTAGTAATTTCCGTGACTTTACGGCTTAGATTTCAGGTTGTTGAGATTTATTGCAAAAAATATCTATCTTTACGTTAGCTTATTTTGCGTTATTTAGAAAATTTGGTAACGGGTAATTGGTAATTGGTAATTTTCCATCCCATGTTTTATAAGTTTTTTTAATCTGAATTTTGCCAAATTTGTTCAACTTACTATTTTTCGCAATAAATCACCTCTATTCTCAATATTATTGAGAACATTATCAATAATTTTACGAGTTTAGGTTTTTTCAGCGATTGATATTTACTTACTAACTTTTTCTGGTACTATATATGTATAATCTAAGGGATTAATATATCATTTTTATAATTATTACAAGATAGTTATTCCTCATCGGAATCCATTGTATCAGGTTCTATCGTTTTTGTCAACAGTTTAATCTCTCTATTTGGCGGGTTTTTCTGGTAAAAATTCACAACTATAAATCCTGTACATTCTTAAATCCTGATTTTGAGAAAGATAGATAAAGATATAGGACTAATATTTGATTTTTGAACAGAACTCCATACATGGTTCGGCTTCGCTCACCATAAATACTGACAGCCTTCTTTCCTGTTCCCTGTTCCCTGTTCCCTGTTCCCTGCCTCTACAAAAAATTCATGAATCAAATCAGATCACTATAGATTAGGATTTAATGACTATTTCTCCTTTCATACCTGCTTCAGAATGTCCGGGGATGGTACAACGTAAATTATATTTTCCGGTTTTGAGAGGAACAAACACCCATTCTGCTTCTGCACCGGGTTTGAGTTCTAATTCGTGGATGTTACCTTTAATTTCCACATTTCCCGCTTCTACCTTTTGGGTCCAAATAGCATCAGCGAAATCTTTACTTGTAAAATAATGCTTGACGGGGCTAGGGTTAGTTAAAACTAGCTTGTACAGTTTTCCTGATTGAAATTCTAAAAAATTAGGTTCAAATTTCAACTCACCCGCAGCATTTCCCAGGCTGACAGTAATTTCGGACGGTGGTTGTTTGAGTATATCAACAGAGGAATTGTTTAAGTTTTCTGCGATCGCTAAATTTGTATTTGTGAAACTCAGACAAATCAGAAGTGTCAATAAACAAAAGACTGAATATAGACGTTTAGTAATTTGCTTTACAAAATAGGTATACATAATCAAAGTTCCTAGTGAGCGATAAGTCGCTCAAAATCTAAATTAGCATGAGGACTAAAGTCCTGACTACATACGTTTTGTCACTTAATAGAATTATCTGCTATTATTGCAGGTCCAGCAGTAACTACTACCAATTTATCAGGATCGAGTTGCTGACGCGCAAATTGATCAACTTCGTTTTTGGTGACTTTTTGGATTTTTTCTGCAAAACCCTGTAATTCTATCCCATCCAGTCCAAAAACCTCGTTCATTAAAATTCTAGCGGTTAACTGCTCTGGTTTAGACAGTGAAATATTATAGTTACTAATCAAAGTGCGTTTTGCGGTTTCTACTTCTTCTGGGGTGACACCTTGCTGATTTATTTGTTGTAAGATTTTGCGGGTAGTTGCGATCGCCTTATTTGCATCTTCAGGACTGGTTTGCATTTCAATTAAAAATGTGCCAATATTCTTTCCCCCTTGGAAATTACTATAAATTCCATAAGTCAAACCTAAGCGATCGCGCACTTCTGAACCAAGTCTACCAGATACGCTGTTTCCTGCCAAAATTTCATTCAAAACCAAAGCTGAATAAAATCTCGGATCTTGACGTTTGACACCCAGATCCCCCATATAGGTGATAGTTTGCGACTTTCCGGGTAACACTGAATTAATCTGTAAACCACGTTCCGTTTTTACCACCAGGGGATATTCTACCATCGGTGGTTTTCCCTGAACTCGCCAATTACCAAATTGAGTTTCTAAGAGCGATCGCACTTTTTCAATTTCAAAATCACCCACCAATACTAAAATCATCGTATCTGGGCGATAATGTTTTTGTCGAAATGCCATCACATCTTTCCGGGAAATTTTCTGTATACTTTCTAAAGTTGGGAAAATGTGTAATGGATGATTTTGCGGATATAATGCTTGCATAAATTTCCGGTTTGCTACTTCATCAGCATCATCCAGTTCTAACTTTAAGCCATTTACAGCTTGTTGACGACTAATTTCTAACTCTTTTTTAGGAAAAGTGCTATTTTTAACGACATCAGCTAAAGTCTCCAGCAAAACTGGTAAGTCTTCCTGTAAACTTTTACCCTGAATCCGCACACCTTCCCGCAATGTGGTAAAATCTAAACTCGCTCCCCTACGATCTAAAATATCTGCAATAGTTAATGTATCTTTGGTTTTCGTCCCATTTAACAAATTATCCGCCACTAAAGACGCTAAACCGGCTTGATCAGTTTTGTCAAATTCCTTTCCTGCTTTAATATATCCACCTAACGTCACTGTCGGACTACTCTTGTCTGGTAATAACAACACCCGCAACCCATTGACAAACGTTAAGCGTTGTGGTACGTGTGGAATTGAATGATTAAAATCATCAATCTTTTCATCTGTAGCTGGTAAATACTTCGTCACCTCAGATGCAGTTATTTTCACACCAGTAGTTAAATTTTCTGCTGTGGAAAATTCAGAAGTTTGATAATTTTCATCTTGGGCATTTTGCACAGGTACAAAAAAACCAACCGCTGCTGCTTCTGGTTTTAGATACTTATTAATTACATCTATCACATCCGCTGGTTTGACTTTGCGGACATTTTCTATATATCGTTCTGTATATCTATAATCATTAGCAATAAGCAGATCATTAGCAAACTGCATCCCTTGACTGGTGATATCACGTCTGTTTAAAATTACATTTGCTATGAGTTGACTCTTAGCGCGTTCAACTTCCTCTAATGTTACACCAGTTTTGACAAGTTTCGTTATTGCGTTCTTGGTAGTTGCATCAATTTTTTGTAAATTTTGATTAGGTGCAACAGTAACAGATAAATGATACCAGCCAATTGCTCGCAAACTGACAACATGAGCAGAAATATCAGTTGCTAAACCAGATTTTACCAAAGCCTGATACAAATAAGAATTTTTTCCCCCCGTCAAAATATAATCCATTACTCCCAAAACTGGAGTATCGGGATCATTTAAATGGGGAAGTGGATAAATTATCTGTAAAAACTTTCCCGCACCAGGTTCTTGTAAAACTATAGGAGAAGTTGGTACTTGGGGAGTTGGGGGTTTAGGGAGTTGGGGAAGTCGTTGACTTTTGGGAATTTTTCCAAATATTTCCTTAACTGTTTCCAAAGCCCTTGCAGTTGGGAAATCGCCCACAATCACCAAGATAGCATTATTTGGATGATAGTATTTATCATAATAATCCCTCACCTGCTCAACTGTCAACCTTTCCACATCAGCCACAGTACCCGCAGGAGGTAAACCATAACCATGATCAGGAAATACAGACTGCATCACAGCACGCTTGAGGCGGTATTTAGGACTATTTTCATCACCTTGTAACTCAGAAATAACAACCCGCTTTTCACTTTCTAGGTGTTGGTTATCAATGAGTAAATTTTCCATTCTGTCTGCTTCCAGTTCCAGCAGTGCTTTCAGCTTATCGCGTTCCGCAGTATGGTAATATGCTGTTTGCTCAAAACTGGTAAAAGCATTAGAGTCACTACCCAAAGCACTAAATAACTGTCCAAACTGCACCGGACGGTTTTTTGTGCCTTTAAACATTATGTGTTCTAACTGGTGAGCAATACCATTGATGCCAGGAGCTTCTTTAGCCGAACCTATATTGTACCACATTTGCACCGTAACAACTGGTGCATTATGAACTTCTTTAGTGAGAACAGTTAAACCATTATCCAGAACAGTCTTTTGAACATTGTTTGTCACTGTCAGATTATTTTTGTTTGCGTCTACGGATATTTGCTGATAATGTTCCCAGTTGAGTTTAATAAAATTGAGATTTCCAGAAAACAAGTATCTCAGCAAAAAGGCTGATATCAAGGAGAAAAGGAATAATAGTAGCGGTACACGATAGCGATGGAAGCTAGAAATTACAAGCATATATTTTTTGAATATAAGTAAATAAGACTACATCTTTTTACCTATACAGTTCGAGTTTAAACTTTCTGGAAAATTTTGGGAAGGAGTTCAGGAGTCAGGAAAAAGATAAATATTACCTGTTCCCTATTGCCTTCTTACTGTCACCAGTCACCAGTCACCAGTCACCAGTCACCAGTCACCAGTCCCCAGTCACCAGTCCCCAGTCCCCAGTCACCTGTCACCTATTTCCCCAAAAACCGAATAAACTCCAAAGGTAAACCGTCAGTGTCAGCAATGAAAGTGACTTCTAAAATGCGATCGCCTATTTGCTGCTGAGTTGGTTCTAAAAGAACTTGGAGAGGTGACAACTCAGATACATCAGAGATTTTCGCTTTTAAGTCTGACAACCAAATATATAAATCTGGTACGGTTTGGGTTAAATCAAAAGAAAGATGATAATAACCCACATAATGCTCATCTGCAAAAGCATCAGGGGCGGGTTTCGGCTGTGGGATCTGGATCAGTTCAATGCGGCTATCTAATCCTTCCATCCAGCAAGCTAAAGTATAACCGGTAGTAAAGCGATCGGCAACCGTAAATCCTAACTGTTCATAAAATGCGATCGCCCGGTGAATATTCGCAGTTCTAATAGAAGCATGGTGCATGGAATTTTAGATTTTAGATTTTAGATTTTAGATTTTAGATTTTAGATTTTATATAAATATAAGTAAATATGCTGGTAAAAGCTTAGTAGCAAAGCAAATGGCAAAAGGCAAAAGGCAAGAGATAATAAGAAGATAAATATGCTTACCAATTACCAATTATCAATTACCAATTACCAATTACCAATTACCACTAATATCTACTCAAACAACCGGAAATAAGGATAGCGCACAGGTACACCAGGTTCTTTATCCAAATCAAAATTAATCACATCCCAAGATGGATCTTCAGCGGGATCAGGTCCAAACTCCACTGGTAAACCATATAAACGAGCAGTACCAGCTTCCGGTTGTCCAGAACGCCAAGGACTGCTGCGTTCTAAATAACCACTCATTAACTCTTGATAGCGACGGGCAATAATTACCCTTGTAGCCCGATAACCTTGAGTATATAGCTTATCTAAAGCCTCGTGAATTTCAAAGCGAATGCCATCAGGATGAGTATGTTGTCGATACCATTCATTATTCCACCTCCGCCAATGACGACCCGACTGGAGATGTACCAACTCTTCCGTTTTCGGGTTCGCTTCAAAAGCGCCATGACGCGTACATAAATAAGTATCAGTCAACGTCAGCGCCGGAATAGTCTGGCGACAGTGTGGACACTGTATTTCAGGTCCAAATATTGGGTACTGTAAGCCTGGATTCATCATGAAGTGTGTACAAGCATAGTTTTATTTTTACCAGCACCAATAGGTTGGATTTAACACTTCGGCTCTACTACTTTGAGTGAGTTGCCGCAAAAGCAAATCTCAGCAGTTTTTTCCTTAGCGTACAGACCAAACGACTGTGGTATCCTGGTTGTGCAACCAGCCTCAAAGGTTGGAGTTTTTCCAGTGTTCCTGGGTACCATATCAATATTCTATCGTGTCTACTGTTTCCTATTGGACATCTCCCGATTTTTCTCAAGCTGCCTTTATCGCAACCAACGCCGTTGTTGTCGGATCAGTCAGGATCGCAGCAGGGGCAAGCATCTGGTATGGTGCAGTAGTGAGGGGGGATGTAGAACGTATTGAAATCGGCGAATGCACAAACATACAGGATGGAGCCATTTTACATGGTGATCCTGGTCTGCCCACCATCTTAGAAGATCATGTTACTATAGGACATCGTGCCGTGGTACATTCTGCCCATATTGAACGGGGGAGTTTAATTGGCATCGGCGCGATAATTTTAAATGGAGTCCGCGTTGGCCATAGTAGCATCATTGGCGCTGGTGCAGTTGTTACCAAAGACATACCCCCATTTTCCCTAGTAGTTGGCATCCCCGCTAAAGTCGTCCGTCAACTCACAGAAACGGAAGCTGCCGAACTCATAGAACACACCCAAAAGTACCACAAATTAGCCCTCGTTCACGCCGGTAAGGGGGATGATATTGGTTTTAGGTAATATTATTCCCAATCACCAATCACCAATCACCAGTCACCAGTCCCCAGTCCCCAGTCACCAGTCACCAGTCCCCAGTCCCCAGTCACCAGTCCCCAGTCCCCAGTCCCCAGTCCCCAGTCACCAACTTCAACATTCTTGACAATGCCCCTTGGAAAAATACCCGACTTCAGATAAAAATAAAAATTGATATCTGTTGACAAAACTTTAATTTCTAGATAACAGAGGTTTCTAAATATGGACATTGATACCCGTGTAGTCATCGTTTTAGCACCATTAGCCATTGCAGCAGGTTGGGCTGCTTTTAATATCGGTGCTGCTGCAATCAGACAAGTGCAAAACTTTTTAAATAAAGAAGCATAATTTAGGTAATGGGTAATGGGTAATAGGTAATGGGTGATATTTCTCCAATTACCAATTACCAATTACCAATTACCAATCACCAATTACCAATTCTGTGAACATCAACTCCCTACTGCAACCCTTTCAACACTTTGGCGTTAACCTGGAACTACCCCGCATTGTCAAATTATTGGCAAATCTTGACAATCCCCATCAAAAAGTACCAGTGATTCATGTTGCTGGAACTAATGGTAAAGGTTCTGTTTGCGCTTATCTATCATCTGTTCTCACTGAAGCCGGTTATCGCACAGGAAGATATACTTCACCTCATTTAATAGATTGGCATGAGCGCATTTGTATTAATGAACAACCCATCACTTCAGAAAATCTGTTTCAATTAATACAGCAAGTTCAAGAAGCAATAGATAAAAATGGAGAATCACCGACCCAATTTGAAGTAATTACCGCAGCCGCTTGGTTATATTTTGCACAGCAAAAAGTCGATATAGCCGTGGTAGAAGTGGGATTAGGTGGTCGTTTAGATGCGACTAATGTTTGCGAAAAGCCTTTAGTAACAGTAATAACTTCTATTAGTAGAGAACATTGGCAACAATTAGGACCCACAATATCTGATATTGCCAGAGAGAAAGCGGGTATAATTAAAGCTGGATGTCCTGTAATTATGGGACCTTTACCAGAAGATGCCGAAAAAGTAGTAATATCCCGCAGTTTAGAATTACGAAGTCCGATTTTTACCCCGCAACCAGCAGTAGAAATTAATCCTGGATGGGCAGAATATCAGACAATTGAAAATTCAGGATCAATTAAATATAAATTACCATTAAAAGGGCAAATTCAATTAACAAATTCTGCCTTAGCATTAGCCGCTTTAGAAATATTACAACGACAAGGATGGGAGATTTCTGAACAAGCAATTATTAATGGGATAGAAAAAACCAAATGGCCAGGAAGAATGCAATGGTTTACCTGGAAGAATAAACAGAATAATCACGATTATCAATTATTAATAGATGGCGCACATAACCCAGCATCAGCAGCAGTTTTGAGAAATTATGTAGATAGTATTACCCCACCCCGCAAGCAGGGAGGGGAGTATAATTCTATAACTTGGGTAATGGGAATGTTAGCGACAAAAGATCATGGTGATATTTTTAAGGAGTTGTTAAAAAAAGGAGATAAATTATATTTAGTACCTGTGCCTGATAGTAATTATGCAAATTTAGAAGATTTAAAAAAATTAGCTTTAGAAATTTGTCCAGATTTAGGTTTTTGCAGCATCTATGAAGATGTATTTTTGGCTTTAGATGCTGCTTTCACCTCTTCAGAAAACCTGGTTATTTTATGTGGTTCTCTTTATCTCATCGGCTATTTTCTAGGTAATTCATAATTAGGGTTTGCTGAAAAAGTCCCTTCGTTGAGGCAGGGAATAGGGAATAGGGAATAGGGAATAGTTTTAGCTATCTGTTATCCCCAGATTTTCTAATTTATGAGACCCAAAATGCACAGTTTTTAAGGTATACCCTTCAAAAATCTTGCACTTTCTTTCCTCCTGATCAGCCTCAAACCTTTGATTTACCAGTATTTTGGGTTTATTCAGCAAGCCCTAATTATCAATTGTCAATTGTCAATTATCAATTACCTATTATCCCATTGTTGTGCTGCATCTGTGACAGCTTGATCAACTGTTTTTTGTTTTAACATTGCCGCTTGGAGATTTTCATAAATTGCCTTTTGCAACAATTTAAAATCCTTCATTTTGGGAGTTAAAACTTCTGCTTTTTGCATTTGTTCAGCACTGATAATTCTGGCTTTTTCCACAGTAGAAGCATTAGCCGGAACTTCCTGAAAATAACTATCTGATAAAGCTTTCACCGTCGAAGGTAAAACATTTGCAGCTTTAGCAAAAGCTAATTGATTTTCGTCATTGGTGACAAATAAAGCAAATTTCACTGCTGCATCAGGATTTTTGGTAGCACGGGGGATGACAATATTCATTACAGCCACATTTTTCTTACCTGTATCACCGGTTATTTGGGGTGCGATCGCCGAAGCTTTAGCAATTTCTGGGGCATTATTAGAAATAGTCTTCAAAAACTCAGGACCAGAAGCTAAAAACGCCGTTTCCCCAGATTGGTATAAATCAATAGCATGACGATGGCCTTGAGTCAATGATTCTTTAGGTAGTAATCCTTTCTGATATAAATCTACCCAATACTGAAAAGCTGCTTTTCCTTGTGGTGTGTTAAAAGCCGCCTTACCCTCAGCATTTACCAAAGTCACACCCATTTGCACAAAAGATTCCAAAACCTCACCAGAATCTTGAGGTACAAAAGTAGCAAAAAAGGCGTATTTACCAGTTTTATCTTTAATTTGTTGCGCCGCTTGTGCTAATTCTGTATAAGTTGCAGGTGGTTTTGTGATACCTGCTTGTTTGAGCAAATCAGTGTTATAAATAGTTAACCTCGTAGTCAGATACCAGGGAATCCCAAAACTTTTACCATTGAGGGTACTAGCTTGCCAAATATTGGGCAAATAGGAGGAACGGACTTCACTAGGGACCTTTGCATCCAAATCTAACCAGGCATTTCTTCCTGCTAGTTGGGAAGCAAAATCTGGGTTAAGGTTAACAACATCTGGGGGCGTTTTTGCGGAGACAGATGTTAAAATCTTGTTCTCCATCGCAGCCCAAGGAACATCCACCCATTTGACTTTGATACTGGGGTTTTGGGATTCAAAAGTCGAAATCAGACTTTGGAAGTAGTTAGTAAATTGGGGTTGGAGTTGCATCGTCCAAAACTCAATGGTGGCGACTCCTGAAGCAGCAGGTTTTGTAGTTGTACTCACATTACCCGTGCTGCAACTGACCACCCAACTAGCTAATAAGCCAAACAAAACCCAAACAGTTAGTTTTTGTAATTTTTGCAATCTGATCATCGTGGTAATATTTTTACGATTAACGAGGGTGATTGGTGATTGGTGATTGGTGATTGGGGACTGGGGACTGGGGACTGGGGACTGGGAAAGAAAATTTTAGATTTTAGATTTTAGATTTTAGATTGGAGTTAACAAAAACAATCCAAAATTCTTGCATCCAAAATCCAAAATAAATAACTCCTGACTCTTGTACGGGCGTTCGCGAAGCGTGCTGGAAGCATCAGCATTCGGAAAATAGCCTTTTCATAAAATTGATAATTGGTCGCCCGAATGCTTCGCCCCTACGACTCCTGACTCCTTATCATAAATTTTCCATTTAGCAATCTAGCAGGTAAAACTGTGGTTAGCATCTTGAGTAATCTTGGTAATCTCCTTGGTAAATCCAACAAAGGTGTTGGTATTGAACTAGCACCAGATCGAATGAACATAGTTCAAATGCGTAAGCAGCGCCAAGGTTTAAAAATAGAATCTTTGATAACTTACCCCGTCCCAGAGGGAATAATTATAGATGGTAAGATTAACGATTCTCCCCGGATGGCGGAAATTATCCAACAGGCAATAGCTGAAAGCAAAATCCAAGCTTCCCGTTTTGCTACTTGTATTCCCGGAAAAGATGCTATTGTGCGTGTGATTCCTGTACCAGCTGAGTTGGATGATAAAGAGTTGCGGGACATTGTGCTTAACCATGAAGCAGCATTGTATTTACCCTATCCACGAGAAGAAGCTGATGTAGATTATCAAAAATTGGGGTATGTTGTAGACGAGGATGGCATTGAAAAAGTACAAGTGCTTTTGGTTGCCACTCGTAAAGAAGTGACAGATACCTATATTAATACTTTTGCCGAAGCTGGATTAGCAGTTGATGTTTTAGAGATTAACAGTTTTGCTCTGATTAGAACTATTCGGGATCAGTTGCGACTATTCGGACCCCAAGAAGCAGCAGTTTTAGTTGATATTGAATTTGATAGTACAGAAATTGCCATCATTATCAATGGAGTACCACAATTTTCTCGTGCTGTGCCTATAGGTACATATCAACTGCAAGCGGCTTTATCTAGGGCAATGAATTTGCCCATATCACGGGAGATGGATATGTTGATGGATATGATTATTCCCGCAAATCCTTTGGATGTAGCTAGAACCGGGCTGACTGGTGCTAATCCTGGTATGAGTCCGATGTTAAAAATACTAGGAGAATTAGCTGATGAATTACGTCGTTCTATAGATTTTTATATCAATCAGAGTGAGGGTTTAGAAGTTGCACAGATTTTACTAGCTGGTATGGGAGGAGGATTGCAACAACTGGATGAATTTTTTACTCAAAGATTAGGTTTTCCTACTACTCAAATAGATCCGATCAGAGATTTATCTTTGGAAGTAGAAGAAGATAAATATCCCCCAGTGCAACGCCCTGGTTTGGGGATAGTTCTTGGTTTAGGAATGCGGGAGGCATAAAAAAATGTACAGTCTAGATATTAATTTTCTCAAAGATCGCTCACCTGCTGAGTTGGATAATAATAAACCTGTTAGACCAAAAACTGATATCACTGAATATACACCAGCTTTATTGGGAGTCGGTGTGGGTTTGTCTATTCCAGCTTTGGTGTTTGGTGTTTTGTTGTTTTTACAAGCCCAAAATGCAGGACTAGGACAACAAATTGCCCAACTAGAGGAGGAAAACAAAAACCTAGATGTAAAATTAGCCGATATTCAGAAAATTAAGGAGGAAACAAAAGGCATTAAAGATCAAACACAAGCTTTAGTCACAGTGTTTGATCAGATTCGTCCTTGGTCAGCAATGTTACAGGATTTACGCGATCGCATTCCCGCAAATGTACAGTTGGAAACCATTAAACAAATTCCACCTGTGATCAAAGCCAAGAACAGTGAAGACGACAGTAACAATGCCGGAGAATTAGAAATTACAGGTTATGCCCGTTCTTTTGCTGATGTCAATGACTTTCTGTTAATTATGGGCAAATCCAAGTTATTTAAGCCCGAAGAAAGCAGAATTAGTACAGCGGAATTAGTTGATGCACCTGAGATCACTGGTGCTGTTCCACCTGAGACGAAAAATGAAGTGAAATTTAAACCTCCTCAAGTAGTTAAATACACTATTAAAGCTAGTTTAAGTCCTGTACCTGCATCGCAATTAATCCGTGATTTAGAACAAAAAGGTACAGTCGGATTAGTTGAAAGAATCCGTAACTTGCAAAAAATAGGAGCCATTAAATGACAGTCAGTGATGATTTAAATTTTTCTAAAAACGCCAATTTTGATGAGGCTGGATCTTCCTATCCTGTTGCCTTTGGTGTGACTTTTATACCTAAAGTAACTGGTGGGGTAGTTGGTGCTATGGGCTTGCTAGGCGCTGTTTATATGATACTAAACATGGTCATGCCAGAGTTTACCAACTTCCAAGACTTGCAAACCAAAAGTAAGGACTTGCAAGGACAAGTAGACCAAAAAAATCTCCAAGCTAAACAAGCATATAAATTACTAGGAGAATTAGCTCAATCTAAGCAACAACAAACCCAAGTTTTAGCTTTATTTGCTAATGAAAAAAGTCTGGATACATTACTTTTGGATACCAGTCGTTTGGTAGATTCCAGTAATGCTACAGCTATGGGCAGTAATGCCATTAAAGCCCAACTGAAAAAGTTTGCACCAGCAGGAGAAAAACCAGAAATTATTACTGATGGTAGTCTGGGAGACAAAGTTAACAACAAACTCAAACGCCAAGTTATCAAAGTAGAAATAGAAGGCAATTTTGAACAAACTCAGGCAATCATGCGTAATATTGAGCGATTACAGCCTTTATTACTCGTGCAAAATTATGATTCTAAATTAGTACCACCAGAAAAAGAAGATACAGATGATAAGCAAAAAGGAGTGCGTACAGGAGTCGGCAAAATTTCTACTTCCTTTGACTTAGTAGCATTAATGCCATTAACTGCTGAAGAACAGGCAGAAGCAGCAGCAAAAACCGCACCACCGCCTAAGTAACCTGCAAAAATCCTGAGTGCTGATTTGTCACTTATATGGCAATTCCATGTACAATGGATGACTATTAGATTTTGGCTTAATAAGTAGATATACAGACTGTTTTTTATTGAATGTGAGGAATGAACTGTGAAACAAGTTCATAGTAATGTTTTAATTTCTAGTGCGGTTGCTTGTGTCGTTTTAGCAGCACAACCTGTTTTGGCACAGACCACTCAAATTACAGAAGTGAAACTCAATCCCGTTGATGGGGGAATTAGTGTAATTTTAAAGACATCTTCTGGAAATAAACCCCAGATTTTCACCACTAAAAGAGATAAAGCCTTAGTTGGAGATATTATTAATACGCAACTGCGTTTACCTCAAGGCAAGAGTTTCCGTCAAGAAAAACCCGCACCGGGAATAGCATCTGTAGAAGTTAATCAGTTAGATGCTAACAGTGTCCGTGTTACCGTCATGGGTATTGATAACGCTCCTGCTGGTAAACCTGTAGTCCGTGAAAATAACAATCTGACTCTTGGTTTTACTACCACAGGAGACGCGACAGCAGCAGCACCCACACCAACCACAACCCCAACCACACCGAATACAAACACCACAGCATCAGCACCTCCAACTCCCCCTGGTGGTGCTGTAGAATTTGGTAAACAACCAGATGTGTTAGTACCTAACCCAGAAATAACAATTGATGGTAAAAAAGCACAACCAGCAGGACCAAATCAACCTTATAACCTAGCACCGCCTTTTTTACCTAGAGCAGTTGCCCCACCAGTAGGAGATATTACAGTATCTAACATTGATACATCTCCTACAACTATTGATTTAGGAACACAGGAACGAGTACCGCGTTTGGTGTTACGTGATGCACCAGTGAGGGAAGTTTTATCACTATTGGCTCGTGCTGCTGGACTTAACCTGGCTTATGTGGGATCAGAAGGAACAGCGCCACCAGCAGGCCAAACCATTAGCCAAACAATTTCTTTAGATATAGAAAATGAACCAGTGCAGGATGTATTTAATTACGTTTTGCGTTTGAGTGGTTTAGAAGCTAACCGCAGTGGGAGGACAATTTTTGTCGGCGCTAAATTGCCTAATTCTACCCGTGATACTGTAATGCGGAGTTTGCGACTCAATCAGGTTTCAGCTGATGTTGCCATAAACTTTTTAGTAAGTTTAGGAGCAGAAAGTAGTGTCAGTGTTGAAAGAACAATTACTAATGTTGTTTCTACTAAGGTAGGTGAGGAGACAGCCAAGAATAACCAAGAAGAGGTAAAAATACCAGAAGTAAAACCTCTGAGTCTTGGCGATGACGACTTTAAAAATATAACGCCTTTACTAAGAGGTTTACAGGCTGTAGGAGACTTGCGAACAAATTCTGTTACCTTGATTGGTTCTCCCAAGTTAGTTGATATGGCAATATCTCAACTGACTCAGCTTGATATTCGTCGTCGTCAAGTGATGGTGAACGTCAAAATTATTGATGTTAACCTATCAAATTTTCCACAGTACAACACCAGCTTTTCGTTTGGTATCGGTCGTAAGTTACGGTTCAACAGTAGTGATGGTTTAGCAAGCGTAGTATTTGATGGCGATGGTAGACTAACCTCTAATAGAAGTATTGTCGCTACTTTGGATGCTACAGTGGAATCTGGCAACGCTAAAATTTTGACTGACCCTACTTTAATAGTGCAAGAAGGTCAAACAGCCAGTGTTAATCTCACTCAAGAAGTCGTGGGCAATTTCAAAAGAGATATCACAGATACTGTGGGAGGTTCAAGAGAAGTTATCACAATTGAAAAAACCAATGTTGGTCTGACTTTAAGTGTAAAAATCGAACGCATTGACGATAATGGTTTTGTATCTCTATCAGTAGCTCCTGTTGTTCGCGCTCCCGCGGATGCAGAAGTTGTAGAAAATGCAGGACGAGTTGTTTTGATATCTGAACGTTCTCTCCAGTCTGGCTTAATCCGCCTGCGAGATGGTCAAACTCTAATTCTGTCCGGTATTATTCAAGACCAAGATCGGGCAACAGTTAACAAAGTTCCTATCTTGGGTGATATTCCTCTAATTGGTTCGTTGTTTAGAAGCACCAATAGAGAGAATGTTCGCAGAGAGGTAATTGTATTACTCACACCACAGGTAATGGATGACACAGAGCGTTCTAGCTATGGTTATAACTACAATCCTAGTCCCCAGGTGCGGTAAACGCTTGAGCGTAGGGGGTTGAGAGTTCCTGGTAGTCGGTAGACTGTGCAAATACCCGGATTGTTGGATGATTCGGGTATTTCAGGTGTCTTTAATGGGTAGCAAATTCCGTAAATTCGCGCATTTCTGGAGAATGAAAAGCTAAAACTATATCTTGTTTGGGTACGCCTTGTTCAAGCAAGAGAGTAGCAATTCCTACTTCAGTTCCATCATGCTGTATCCAGATTTTGCCGTTTTTGATATCAATGTGTATACTACATCCATGAGTGCGATTATTCCCACGCCAACCAGTATGTAAGAGAAGATAGTGGTCATTTTGGGTATCTATAACCGCTTGTGCTTCGATTTCTTCCGGTGTAAATCGTCTTTGAGCTTTTTCTAAAATTAGATTCTTAACTATTTCACGATACTCTTCTACTGCCATTTGACAATTATCTCCTGTTTTGGCTCATAAATGAGTAAGTTGATTTGGTTTCTAGCAATTACAGAACGGGTAAAACGTCGCTGAAAAAATGATTTGTAAATTGAATCGGGTATTGCCAGATATAGTTTTCTTTGTGGATCAAATTCTTCAAGAGCAAACTGGTAGTTAAGAAACTGCCCAAGGGCGGTATGAAATTCAGAAACGTTTGATCCGCTTATAAAGCTTTTGATTTCAACGGCAATCTTTTCTTCTGCTCGTTCAGCTGCTAACATCTGTGCAGCTAGATCAATTTCAAAGTCTACATCTCCCACGCTTACCTCATAAGGGTCAGCAGTTATTATCCATCCTTCCTTCTCTAAAGCAGTTCTTACTGCATAGTGAAAACGATCCTTTGCCATGTAACATTATCCTGACTCATAACCTTAAAACATTAGTACCATTTTAATGTAACTTAGGACTCACACAACAATGTATTGACATTGTGTACACGATTATTTATAATAAGCTAAAAAGTTTGGTTGTGAAATTATAATTGCTGATAGATTTTATCCATCAAGTAAAACCTGTTCTCGTTGTGGGCATAAAAAAGAAAGTCTTTCTTTATCCGAAAGAATTTATTGCTGTGAGAACTGCGGTTTTGAGATAGATAGGGATCTAAACGCTGCAATTAATTTATCGCGTCTGGCTAAGGCGTGAAAGTCTACGGAGGGATAACTGCTCCCATGCTCCCGTTGAAGTAGAAAGTAAAGTCTAGTTTTGTCTAGGTTTTATATAGCAGTAATTCAAATTCAGGAAACCAAAATGGCAGCTTCCTTTGAAATGGATAATCCTGGACGCAATCAGGTTATTAATATTAGAGTTCAAGAAAAACAGCGTAATTTAATTGATTATGCTGCATCAATTCTTGGTAAAACTCGTTCTGATTTTATGCTAGATGTCGCTTGTAGAGAAGCGGAAAAAGTAATTTGTGATCAAACTTTTTTTGCGTTAGATGAAAAAAAATATCAAGAATTTATTGATATTTTAGATGCACCACCTAAAGCAGATGAGGAACTACGTAAGTTTTTAGCTGCTAAATCACCTTGGGATTAAGAATGGATCAGAGGAAAATTATAGAAGCTCCTCAACCAATTAATTCTAGCCATGATATATCACAATTCAATTCAAGGTCAGAAACTTTAAATAATTGGTTGAGGGAAAAAGCATTTAAAAATGAGGGTGATACTGCTAGAACTTATGTTGTAATTTGTGAAAACAAAGTAATCGGTTATTACTGTTTGGCAAGTTCTGGTGTATATCACTCGGTGGCTATTAGAAAAGTCAAGCAAAATGCACCAGATCCAGTTCCTTGTATGATCGTTGGTAGGTTAGCTGTTGATGAACAATGGGAAGGGCAGGGTATCGGATCTGGTTTATTAAGAGATGCAATTTTTCGGGTTTTACAAGCATCCAAAGTTGTCGGCATACGGTGTATTTTAGTTCATGCTAAAGATGAAGCAGCTAAACAATTTTATCTAAAACATAAGTTTAAGCCCTCACCCATAGAATCTTTAACATTAATGTTGCCTTTAAAAGATATTGTGGCGAATATTTAAGATGTATAAACGCTTCATTCAACGTCTCTAAAAGGCTTTTAAACTTTGTTTTGTGGTTCATTTACCTGACAATTGGGGAGCATCCCAAATGTGTAATTTGATTTTTTGGGAATCTTTGAATTCCTACAAAGTCCTAATATGAATGAACCGCAAAGAACGCAAAAGACAAAAATTTAAGAGGGTTTAAGAGGTTTTTTGGTATTGCTGAGTTGATTTTTGCAAAATTTGGATGCTCCCGAAAATTGCTGTACCCAATCCCCAATCCCCAGTCCCCAGTAAGCATTTATTCCTAAAAATTCGGTGTTTCCAGGGCAACTATGCAGCAAAAAACACAATAAATTCTGAAATCTATATAAATTAATGCTTTCACCTATGCACTTCTGGCTACAACACCTTAGAATGATTCATTGAAAAGTCGAGCCAATCTGATTTACAGGGGTTTTGAGTGTAAATACTCTCAAGGGACGATTTTTGTAATGCTGCCAACAGAGATTTCCGTAAAGATCCGACAAAGTACATCTTGACTAAATCTCAATTAAACCTCAAGGAGTTTGATATGAACAAAGGCGAATTAGTTGATGCAGTGGCGGAAAAAGCCAGTGTGACAAAGAAACAAGCGGATGCGGTGTTAACTGCTGCTATTGAGACAATTATTGAGGCTGTGGCTTCAGGCGATAAAGTCACCCTGGTGGGATTTGGTTCTTTTGAATCACGGGAACGGAAAGCTCGTGAAGGCCGCAACCCCAAAACCAATGAAAAAATGGAAATTCCAGCTACCAAAGTTCCTGCTTTCTCTGCTGGGAAGCTCTTTAGAGAAAGAGTAGCACCCCCAAAAGAGTAGGTTCTGTTCTAGGAAGTCTATTTTTGATGCGACAACAGGCACACGGGGGAAATTTAGCTTGGGCAGCGGCGTTAGCTGGCTGTTCCCCGGATGCTATTGTCGATTTTTCTGCCAGTATCAGCCCGTTGGGACCTCCAAACAGCGTTATTGCTGCGATCGCCTCCCAATTTGGTAATCTTAAACACTATCCTGACCCAGATTACAGCGAACTCAAACTAGCTCTGGGTCACTTTCATCAGTTACCACCTGAGTGGATTCTGCCGGGAAATGGTTCAGCAGAATTATTGACTTTACTAGGTAGGGAATTAGGACAATTAGCGGCTACAATGTTAATAACTCCAGCCTTTGGCGATTATTACCGCACCCTAGCGGCTTATAATGCTAAAGTGCTGGAGTTTCCTATTTTGGGGATTGGGGATTGGGGACTGGGAAAGATTTATTCCGTATTTTCCTCAGATACCCCGTCTAAAAATTGTGGTTTATTGCTAAATAATCCACATAACCCAACGGGTAAGCTATTTTTACGGGATGATATTTTGCCGTACCTGAAAGATTTTGCTTTGGTGGTGGTGGATGAGGCGTTTATGGATTTTCTGCCTCCTGATCAGGAACAAAGTTTGATCGGATTGGTACAGGAATATGAGAATTTGGTGATATTGCGATCGCTCACCAAGTTTTACAGTCTACCTGGGTTAAGGTTAGGATATGCGATCGCTCACCCGGACTTGCTCAGAAAATGGCAATCATGGCGAGATCCCTGGCCTGTGAATACCTTAGCTGCTGCTGCTGCGATCGCCGCACTCGAAGATACAGACTTTCAACAACAGACCTGGAAATGGCTACCACAGGCACGAAATCAACTTTTTCAGGGTTTATCGGCAATTAACGGATTAAGACCCCTAGAGGGCGCTGTTAACTACCTATTGGTAGAGTCTCAACATTCAACTTCTCAGTTACAAGAAAAATTACTTCAGCAATACCAAATTTTAATTCGTGATTGTCGCAGTTTTAAAGAGTTGGGCGATCGCTTTTTCCGTGTCGCTGTCCGTTCCCAATCTGATAACCAACGCCTACTAACAGCCCTTAAATCAGTTATCAGTTATCAGGTGACTGGTGACTGGTGACTGGTGACTGGTGACTGGTGACTGGTGACTGGTGACTGGTGACTGGTGACTGGGAGGATGAATAACCCAATTCCCAATTCCCAATTCCCCATTCCCAATTCCCAATTCCCTATTCCCTATTCCCAATTCCCTATTCCCTATTCCCAATTCCCAATGAAAATTGACTACGATATTGTAATTATTGGTGGTAGTATTACTGGATACCAAGCGGCTTTAGCTGCAACCCAACTACAAGCGAAAGTTGCCTTGGTACAGCCTCAAATACACTATGAATTAAACTATCATTACCCACTCAGCGAACTAAGTAAAATCTCACAGCAGTGCGTTGATATGGCAACTATTGGCATTATGACCGAGAGTAAAAACATCAAATCATATTTTCACCGGAACAAGCCAATTAACAATACTGGAGTACCAAAAAAATCGCAAATTTCCATATTGCAACCGACTTGCAGCTATTCCTACCCACAAGCGAAGTTGTATGCTCAAAGCATTGCAGCAAATATCAACCAACTTAATTCTCTTGCTAATTTGTCTGCCCAAGGTGTTGATGTAATTATTGGTAATGGGAAATTTCAAACTTCTCCCAAGCTGAGTTTTGCAGTGAATGACAGAATTTTAAGCGCCCGTACCTATTTACTCGCTTGCGGTTCACGTCCAAAAATTCCCGATATTGAAGGTTTAAACACTACAGGTTATCTCACCTTAGCGAATATTTGGCAATATTTAGAAACACCAAACCCTCCAAAAAATTGGGTAATTATTGGTGGTTTACCCCAAAGTATTGAAATTGCCCAAACTTTAGCTCGTTGGGGTTGCAACATCAATTTAATATTAAATCATCCTAGTGTTTTTTCTGATCTTGAACCAGAAATAAGACAATTATTGATAGCACAATTAGAAGCTGATGGTGTGCGTATTTTTAACCAAACAATCGTCACCCAAATACGAAAAATTGAAGATCAAAAATGGGTGCAAGCTGGAGATAAAGCTATAGAAACTGAAGAAATTTTAATTGCAACTGGACAACAACCAAACATAGATAATTTAAATTTAGCAGCAGCAGGAGTAAAATGGTATCCAAGGCGTTTAGTTGTGAAT
The DNA here is from genome assembly GCF_014696235.1 of Sphaerospermopsis sp. FACHB-1194. Lineage (NCBI taxonomy): Bacteria > Bacillati > Cyanobacteriota > Cyanophyceae > Nostocales > Aphanizomenonaceae > Sphaerospermopsis > Sphaerospermopsis sp. FACHB-1194. Next base: position 20,747 of record NZ_JACJPU010000032.1, read on the forward strand.
AAAAAACTCCAAACCACAAATCATCGCATTTACGCTTGTGGTGATATTCTAGGTGGTTATGATATTGCCAACATTGCCAATTATGAAGCTAAAATTGCTGTGAAAAATGCTCTATTTTTTCCCAGACTTGAAGTTAATTATCGTTGTATTCCTTGGATAATATCTTCTCAACCAATGGTAGCGCAAATAGGGTTAACAGAATTACAAGCAAAAAGAAGATATGGTAAAAATCAAGTTTTAGTTTTTACCAACTATTTCAAAACCTTAACAGCAGCACAAATTAAAAATGAAATTACAGGTATTTGTAAATTAATTATTTTAGAAAATGGTCAAATATTAGGATGTTCTATATTTGGTGTAGAAGCGGGAGAATTAATAAACTTAGTAGCTTTAACAATGTCAAAAAATCTGAAAATTGAGAACTTAGAAAATTTAGCTGTTGTTGATCCTAGCTTTTCAGAAATATTACAGCAAACCGCAAGAGAATGGAATAAACAAAAGTTAAATAAAAACCACATTTTGCAAGAGTTTTTGCAAAGTTTATTGCATTTTCGCAGAGATTGGGATTTATAATATTCAACAAAATATTCAACAATAGAAAATTAAAAATTCCCTCTCAAAAGGTTTTATTTGAGATTTACAACCCATTTTGCAAACGCAAAGTTCGTAGTAAGGAATTTATTCCTTACTTGAGGACTGAAGTCCTCACTACGGAACTTAATCTACTTTTGAATTATTTTCTTCCTCTGCGTTCTCTGCGTCTCTGTGTGAGATATAAAAGATGTTGGGTTTCCTCCCGTCAACCCAACGTACTGAGATATAATATCTAATATTCAACAGGTAAGAATCATGACTTCTGTAACCTTACAAATCCCACAATCATTAAAATTCACAGATGATGAATTTGTAGAAATAGTTGCAGCTAACAAAGATTTACGTTTAGAATTATCACATCAAGGGGAATTAATTGTTATGTCACCAACCGGAGGAGAAACAGGAGAAAGAAACTTAGAATTAACTGGACAAGTTTGGTTTTGGAACAGAACACATAAATTAGGAAAAGCATTTGATTCTTCCACAGGTTTTAAATTACCTCTTGGTGGTACTCGTTCCCCTGATGTATCTTGGATAAAAATAGAAAGATGGAATGCACTGACACCAGAACAAAGAAAAAAGTTTTTACCTTTATGTCCTGATTTTGTGATTGAATTAGTTTCTGAAAGTGACGATTTAGCTGATACCCAAGCCAAAATGCGGGAATATATTAATAATGGATTGCGTTTAGGTTGGTTGTTAAATCCTAAAGATAAACAAGTAGAAATATATCGTCAAAATCAAGCAGTAGAAATATTAGAAAATCCTCAAAGTTTATCTGGGGAAGATGTGTTACCAGGTTTTATTTTAGATTTACAACCCATTTTTTAAACGCAAAGTTCGTAGTAAGGAATAAATTCCTTACTTGAGGACTGAAGTCCTCACTACGGAACTTAATCTACTTTTGAATTATTTTCTTCCTCTGCGTTCTCTGCGTCTTTGCGTGAGATAAAAAAGATGTTGGGTTTCCTTTCGTCAACCCAACCTACTATTAAGGGACTTCAATGGGAATCAAAGAATTTTCCGGTAAATAACTGTGATAACAACCATCATCAGCTAATACTAAAACCAACCTTACAGGATAGTCAGGAGGAACTTGCAAATCTGCCCAAGGTACTGCTATCTCTAAACAAGAGTTTAACGCAACTTGGGCGCGAGTTGCGCGGGGATGCCATTGATAATGTTCTGCTGCTTCTCGAAAATAAATTGTTTGGGAAATTAGGTTAATTTCTAAATGATGGTGAAAGAAATAATTAACCGGTGCAAGATCAGGAACTTCTGCTAAAGGTGCAGGACTATTGATCATTGGTCTATCGGGATAATACCACAATAAATTTAATTCTTTGGGTAGTTCTTTTCCTGGTGTGACACCGCTTTTAAAGTCTACTCGCACATAGAAATTTAGGTGATCAACACCGTAAAAAATGCGTTGTACTAAACTACTTTGGTGCATTGTTCCCCGTGAACCACCTACTTCTATTCTGCCGGCTTTATCCCAGTCTTGTTCATCCCCTTTACCGTCAATTATGGGATGAATAAAACTTTCTGGACGATGATCTAATTTGGCTTCGTGGACTTCTAATGGTTGGGTTAAATAGGCTGGTATGGGTTCATTTAATGCTTTATAAATGCCATATAAATGTTCTCTAAATAGTTGATCAAATATGGCATCTTGATTTGATGAATGTCCTTCTCCAAACCACCAAAACCAATCTGAACCTTCAGCAGCATATAATGCTTCCCACGCTGCGGGGTTATTTTCTTCGGTTGCTTCGGGATGTTTTGCTAAGGTTTCTCTTGCATGGGTTAAATAGTCCCAAGCGCGGTTTTTTACAGGATCACCGATCCAAGTTGTAAAACTGCCATCTACCCATGAACCGCTATGTAATTTTTCACCGGGAATAGTTGCTGTAGCGGGGTATTTTTCGAGAAATTCGGAAACAGTAACCAGTTTGATATTTTCTTGATTACTCAGGTTTTCATACAATGTTTCTAGGAAAATTTTACCATCTTGGGGATAAAATTCCCAGCAATTTTCCCCATCCAAAGCAATGGTAACTAACCAAGGTTGTGAAGTTGGGTTTTCTCTTTGTTTTCTAGCGATCGCCTGTAAATGTCCTACTAAGTCTGCAACCGCCTGTTTTGGCTGCATTGCACCATAAGTAAAACCCACTAAATCTGATAATCTATGATCCCGGAATACAATGGAAACCTCACCTGCGGGAGTTTGCAAACGATAGGGACGGTATAATAATTCTGGTTGTTGTAAATTTCCCGCCCCATCCCGATGAAAGAAATGTTGCAATGTCCAACCTAAAACCGCTTCATCTGAGCAAATCCACTTAAACCCCTGTTTAATAATATACGGTAAAATTTCTGGGCTGACGGACTGTTCTGAAGGCCATAAACCTCTGGGTGCTTGTTCAAACCTATCTTTATATAAATCCCAGGCTTTTTGTAAATGGCGGGGAATATCTTCCGCCCACTGGAAACGCTGGTTAGGTAATGTCATTTGTGGCACTGCCACCCGTCCAGAGTTGGTATCAGCTAACAGGGGTAAAATGGGGTGAGTGTAGGGGGTGGTGGTAACTTCTAACTGGCCAGTTTCCTGCATTTTCCGGTGTTGGGGAATAATGCGACTGAGGATTTGTTTTTGTTTAGAATAGATCCGTTGGCGATCGCCTAAAGTAAAATTACGTCCTTGTTTTAACCAAACTGCAATTTCTGGATCATCCCAAAATAAAGGATCAATCCACGCTAAATTATGCCAAGCTAATAAATCACTATAATCTACAGCTTGCCAATTTGCTAAACACCAACCTTGACCCTTTTCCTGTCTTTGATAATACAATTGGGCATAACGGGGATGGGGGTCAATTAAAGTATGATGGTTAGCATCAAAAAAATGTTGAACAATAAACTCTTTTTGTTCTGTGGTTAACTGTTCCACAGGTGTTAAACTGGCAGTTAAATAAGGGTCAAAAGCATTTCCCGCAATATAATCTTCTAACTGTAAAATCAAAGACGGTACTAAATTCACCGTTTGATGTAATTTCGGGTATTTTTCCAGCAATAATATTAAATCTAGATAATCCTTAGTACCATGTAACCTCACCCAAGGTAAGCGATACTGCTGACTGACAGGAGACTTGTACAATGGTTGATGTTGGTGCCAAATAAACGCGACGTAAAGGGGATGAGACATGATCAATAATATGCTTTTCAGGATTTACTAATAATTTTCAATTATCAATAATGGTAATGGGTAATTGGTGATAGTTGATAGTTGATAGTTGATAGGGAAACATAAAGATTGATTACCCACTCACCAATCACCAGTCACCAGTCACCAATCACCAATCACCAACCACCAGTCATCTATCCCTAGATGACTTGTTCAATTTCTGCAATTTCGGGAATCATTTCTTTGAGACGGCGTTCAATACCCATTCTCAAAGTCATTTGTGAACTAGGACAAGAACCGCAAGCACCTTGTAAACGCAGTTTCACTACTGGTCCATCGAGTTCTACCAGTTCCACATTACCCCCATCAGACATTAGATAAGGGCGCATTTCATCTAAGACAGTTTCAACGTTTTCAAGTGTCAATTCCATAGTTTTAGACCTGTTCAGTTAAGGACGGCTTTGAAAGTGGGATTTGCAGATTATCCACCCATTTCCCAAAATATAACAGGAGTCAGGAGTCAGGAGGCAGGAGTTATTTATTTTGGATTTTGGATTTTGGATTTTGGATTGTTTTTGTTAACTCCAATCTAAAATCTAAAATCTAAAATTTTCTTCCCCAATCACCAGTCACCAATCAATTATTGAGATTCAATCTCGCACTCGCTAGGGGAACACAAGACCGGTTGTTGATAAAGTGGGACTGTGAAGGTGACAGTTGAACCAAGACCTTCGCCTAAGCTATAAAAATGTACCTCACCGCCCATTGCTTCTACCAGCTTTTGGGATATGGTTAAACCTAAACCAGTACCTCCGTAGTGACGAGTACGAGAACCATCAACTTGAGAGAATAATTGAAACAGTTTATCTTGTTTGTCTAAGGAAACACCAATACCAGTATCTGCAACTTTAACTTTCACCATGCCGGGATTCTGTGGTTTGCTGGATTTTCCTTTTCCTTTTTTGATAACCCAGTCGGCGCTGATGGTGATTCCACCTTCATGGGTGAATTTAATAGCATTGCCTACCAAATTTAGCATAACTTGTAACAACCTTTGGTAATTACCTTGAACGATAATTTCATCAGAGGTGACAGGCATTTGCATTTGGAAACTGAGGTTTCTCATCTCCGCTTGGGGACGGGTAAAGTTTTCTACATCACTAAATAGCTCTTGAAGTTTGACAGGTGAGCAGTCTAACTCCATTTTCCCGGCTTCGATTTTGGCAATATCCAAAATATCATTGAGAAGATTTAGCAGATGGAGTGATAATTTAAGAGCTTCATCCACAAATTCCATTTGTTCTTCGGGATCATCTGCTATCCCTTCTAAAATCAGCTTTAAAAAGCCAATCATGCCATTTAAAGGTGTATGAATTTCGTGGGATACATTAGCGAGAAATTCGCTTTTTAACCGGGATGCTTCCTCAGCGTTTTGTCTTGCGTATTCTAGTTCTTTGTATAGGGTAGCATGAGCGATCGCTGTACCCAGTTGATCTGCCAACTCTTTAATTAATTCTATTTCCGTTTCTGTTATTAATATTTCTTCACTGCTTAAACTTAACCCAACTAAACCATTTGCTTGGTCTTGATAGTTAGTAGCAAAAAGTAAAAATCTGTGCTGCTGAGAATTTGTTTGAATGGGCATCTCTATGACCATCGGTTCTAGAGTTGCGAAAGCTTGAGCAAAAGCAGGTTCAGAAGATATCTCTATTTCTGAGCCTAAAATGGGCTTGAATGCTGGTTGGTGATATTCTGCGATTACCCTAACTTTTGAATCTCCTGGCTGATAAGGAAAGAAAATACAACGCTCCAGTTTGAGAGTTTGTCCTAAACTGTCAACTGTTTGCTGCCAAATAACATCTATATCCAGTGTCCACCAGATATTTCTGGTGATTTGGTTTAATAGTTTTTGGTATTGCACCAATAACTGTGGCACTTTCCGAGAATGCAAAAATAACTCAAGCTGTGAAGGCGTTTTTGCTGCCTGATTCACTTCTTTACCATTGACTGGAGATGGTAATAGCCTACCCATAACCAAAACTGTGGTTGCGGCTTCACCCAGTTGCGGCATAATTGGAGTAATTGTCAACTCCAACTCTAATAAATATTGACTGCATTTAAACCAACATTGAACTCTCTCTGGGACTAAAGTTGTTAAAATCCTTTGCAAGCCTTCCAAATAGGCAACTTTATCTACTGGGGTAAAGATTTCATTTTCATTAAGCGCATCAACTATTCTCTCAGTCATTAAATCCAGGAGTTCGCTGTACTGCCAATCAAATGTCAGATAACGCCCAGTACCATCTTGGATATATACCAACTCAGATGCAAGAGTTAGTAATAAGCCATCTGTACTGCGGTTAGTAGATTCCAGGTTCTGAGAAAATAGCTTTGGCAATGGGTTATTCGCAGTAATAGTCATTTATCGAGTTGGATAGACAATTTGCTTTCCACCGTGGTTGTACTAAAGCTGCTTAAATTTTGGCATAAAGTTTTACAGCTTTCATACTTTTGACTGTATATTTTTGACTTTTCTGGAATCTGGAGCGTTAAGTTTTACATTTTGTATCATTGGGGACTGGTGACTGGTGATTGGTGACTGGTGATTGGGAAAAATACAAATAACTTCCCCCTGCTCGCTGCTCCCCTGCTTCTTCCCCAGTCCCCAGTCCCCAAATTTCAATCATTCCATTCTCCTCTAGGGGGAATAGGTGTGCGTATTGGTGTGCGAGTTAGTTCATCATCTCTCGGTATGTCGCCGCGTAACCATTGGCGGATGGCGACTTCTATCACCTTACTGGGGTCATTGGTAAGATGCTGAATTTGGGCTATTAATTCAGAGTCTAGGCGAACAGCAATTTCTACCTTGTCTGTATGGATTTTTTCCCCGTTGGTGGGGTTTTCTTGCGTATTCATAGGTTTACGGTTTCCCAAAAAATTACCAAACTTAGATGATTCAGTTTTTAGGTGGCAGTTTTAATATACAGTGTCATCATATCTTGAAAATTAATTCACCTGCCTGGGGAATGGAAAGTGGCAGGGGGAGCAGGGAGAGCAGGGGGAGGTAAATAACCCAGTCACCAGTCACCAGTCACCAGTCACCAATCACCAATTACCCATTACCCATTACCCAATAAAGCATTAAAATACATGAAGTAAATAGATTTAACTTTTGATTGCTGCTAAAGCAAAGATGGTATATGACTGACGTTCCCGCAGTTCGCATTCGCAATTTCTGTATTATTGCTCATATTGATCACGGTAAATCTACTTTAGCCGATCGCTTACTCCAAGCTACTGGCACTGTAGACGACCGACAAATGAAGGAGCAGTTTCTCGATAACATGGATCTGGAACGGGAGCGCGGCATTACAATTAAGCTGCAAGCTGCCCGGATGAATTACACAGCTAAGGATGGTCAGCAGTACGTTTTAAACTTAATTGATACTCCTGGTCACGTTGACTTTTCCTATGAGGTTTCCCGTTCTCTGGCTGCTTGTGAGGGTGCTTTATTGGTTGTGGATGCCTCCCAAGGGGTAGAAGCCCAAACTTTAGCAAATGTGTATTTAGCACTAGAGCATAATTTGGAAATTATTCCAGTTTTAAATAAAATTGATTTACCAGGAGCAGAACCAGATAGAGTAGTTAGTGAAATTGAAGAAATTATTGGTTTAGATTGCAGTGGGGCAATTTTAGCTTCTGCTAAAGAGGGAATCGGTATTCCTGAGATTTTAGAGACGATTGTAGAACGTGTACCCCCAGCAGCTAATACGGTTGATCAACCTTTAAGGGCGCTGATTTTTGATAGTTACTACGATAGCTACCGGGGAGTAATTGTTTATTTCCGGGTGATGGATGGGACTGTGAAGAAGGGCGATCGCATCTATTTGATGGCATCGGGTAAGGAATATGAAATTGATGAGTTAGGTGTCCTTTCTCCCACCCAAAAACAAGTTGAAGAACTCCATGCAGGAGAAGTAGGTTATTTAGCCGCCTCTATTAAAGCTGTGGCTGATGCACGGGTGGGCGATACTATCACCTTATCTAAGGCTAAAGCTACAGAACCTTTACCCGGTTACACAGAGGCTAACCCAATGGTATTTTGTGGGATGTTCCCCATAGATGCAGATCAATTTGAAGACTTGCGGGAAGCTTTGGAAAAACTGAGATTGAATGATGCGGCTTTGCAATATGAACCGGAAACTTCTAGCGCAATGGGGTTTGGTTTCCGTTGTGGGTTCTTGGGTTTGCTACACATGGAAATTGTCCAAGAACGGTTAGAGCGAGAGTATAACCTGGATTTAATTATTACAGCCCCATCTGTGGTTTATAAGGTGATCACTATCAAGGGTGAGGAACTGTATATTGATAATCCTAGCCATTTACCTGCGCCCAATGACCGGGAAAGAATAGAAGAACCTTATGTGCAGGTAGAAATGATTACTCCCGAAACCTACGTTGGTACTTTGATGGAGTTATCACAAAACCGCCGGGGTATTTTCAAAGATATGAAATATCTTACCCAGGGACGGACTACCCTAACTTATGAAATTCCTTTGGCGGAAGTTGTCACCGACTTTTTTGATCAAATGAAATCCCGTTCTCGTGGTTATGCGAGTATGGAATATCATCTGATTGGCTACCGGGAAAATCCGTTGGTGAAGTTGGATATTATGATCAATGGTGATCCCGTAGATTCTTTAGCGATGATCGTCCACCGGGATAAAGCTTATGGTGTGGGCAGATCAATGGCTGAAAAGCTCAAAGAACTGATCCCACGTCATCAATTCAAAGTTCCCATTCAAGCGTCTATTGGTAGTAAGGTGATTGCCAGTGAACATATTCCGGCTTTGCGGAAAGACGTTTTAGCTAAGTGCTACGGTGGTGACATCAGCCGGAAGAAGAAACTTTTGCAGAAACAAGCCAAGGGTAAAAAACGGATGAAAGCTGTGGGTACGGTGGATGTACCCCAGGAAGCGTTTATGGCTGTGTTGAAGTTAGATCAAAGTTAATGTATGAGGTGACAGGAGGCAGGAGTCAGGAGTCAGGAGGCAGGAGGCAGGGGAGGTAGAATAAATTTTTCTCGCTGTTCCCTGTTCCCTGTTCCCTGTTGCCTGTTCCCTGTTCCCTGCCTCCACGAAAAATTCATGAATCAAATCGGATCACTATACCTCCCCAGTCCCCAGTCAACTAGATATTTGCAAATTTAAAGTTAACCTGGTTTTTTGATGAAATCGGGTTTTTTTGTAGAGATAAATTGCAAATCAATATGATAAGCTTTATCAAAAAACTATTTATTAAAAAAAACAACAATTTCACTAGGAATACTCGCAGTAATTGTCACACTTCGTATTTTGAGATCAAAGTAGTTTTTTCTATTCTTTCAAGTTTTGTAAATATCGGGGAGTTAAATCAATGAAGATACTGGTACTAAGTTGGGAATTTCCGCCAAGGTTAGTGGGAGGAATTGCCCGTCATGTAGGAGAATTATACCCGGAATTGGTAAAGTTAGGGCATGAGATTCACTTGATTACGCCAGAAGTAAAACAATCATCACTGTATGAAGTAGTTGAGGGTATTTATGTACATCGAGTACCAGTAGCCCATAGTCATGATTTTTTTCACTGGGTAGTAAATTTAAATGAGAGTATGGGACATCACGGTGGTAAATTGATGTTAGAGGAAAGACCATTTGATCTTATTCATGCCCATGATTGGTTAGTTGGAGATGCAGCGATCGCTCTCAAACATACTTTTAAAGTTCCTCTCATTGCTACCATTCACGCCACAGAATACGGACGTTATAACGGTATTTATAATGATACCCAACGCTATATTAGTGGCAAAGAAGAATTATTAGCTTATAACGCTTGGCGCATCATTGTTTGTACTGAATATATGCGGGGGGAAGTAGTCAGAGCATTAAATAGTCATGGTGATAAAATCGACGTGATTTTTAATGGGATTCGCCCAGAAAAAAAGCAACATTACCGAGATTTTCATGCTCAAGATTTTCGTCGCCAATTTGCCGCAGATCATGAAAAAATTGTTTATTACTTGGGCAGGATGACTTATGAAAAAGGTATACCTGTATTGCTTAATGCTGCTCCCAAGGTACTTTGGGAAATGGGCGGTTACGTTAAATTTGTGATAGTTGGTGGTGGTAATACTGACCATTTAAAACAGCAAGCTTGGGATTTAGGAATTTGGGATAAATGCTATTTTACTGGTTTTCTTTCTGATGACTACTTGGATAAATTTCAAACCTTAGCTGACTGTGCAGTTTTTCCCAGTCTTTATGAACCTTTTGGTATTGTAGCTTTAGAAAGTTTTGCTTCTAGAGTTCCGGTTGTGGTTTCAGATACGGGTGGTTTTCCGGAAGTAGTACAACATACGAAAACAGGAATTGTAACTAAAGTAAATAATCCAGATTCTTTAGCATGGGGAATTTTAGAAGTTTTGAAAAATCCAGGTTATCGACAATGGTTGATAGATAACGCTTATGAAGATTTAGAACGAAGATTTCGCTGGCCACAATTAGCAAAAGAAACGGAAGCTGTATATGAGAAAGTGGTGAAAGAGCGATCGCAAGTTGATTGGTAATTAAACACAAAGTAAAACTGAGGTTTTCGCAGAGTAGTGGAGATAATATTAATTACTCTGCGTTTTTTGCCGTTAAAAAACAGTACAAAGGCTGTACGCTGGGAATTTACCCCTTGGGAATGCGAGAGTTAGAAATGATGGCTGTTTGCTTCACATTCCTGAGTATGACCAAGGCATTCCCAAATATAGCCAAGTGCTTGAGAAAAGCAAGAACTATGTTGTTGAAGATGGGAACCTTCCTCATATCCCACTTTACAGCAAACCTAAACCGCTACTTGGAAAAAATTAGCCGTGATGTTAGTCCACCGTTACCAAACCCCAATTATAGACCGAATTATAAAGTTCCTTTATTAGCTGGACCTGTACATAATTTGGGTGGGGGTGGTCCTGATGTGGATGATGCGATTCAATGGATGATAAATCAAGTCAGGGGAGGTGCTAACTCTAACAAAAAAGTTAATGTTGTTGTCATTCGTGCTGCTGGTAACGATGATTATAATCAGCTAATTTATAATATGAGAGGTGTGAATTATGTAGAGACTTTAATCATTAGAAATAAACAAGAAGCGAATAGGACAGATATTTTTGATAAAGTCAGAAATGCTGGAGTAATTTTCTTTGCTGGTGGTGATCAATGTGAATATATTCGCAACTGGAAAAACACGAAATTAGAAGCTGCCATCAAATCAGTTTATGATAAGGGTGGGGCTATTGGTGGCACAAGTGCAGGGGCAATGATTCAAAGTGAATTTGTTTATGATTCTTGCGCTTGTGAAGATAGTATTGAAACTAATGAAGCACTGGAAGACCCCTATAGGAATATTACATTTACCTATAACTTTTTCCAGTGGAAGTATTTGCGAAGAACGATTATTGACACCCATTTTGATGAACGCAAAAGAATGGGAAGAATTATGGTTTTTATTGCGCGACAAATTCAAGATGGTGTATCTAATACTGCGTTAGGAATAGCTATTAGCGAAGAAACATCTTTACTTGTAGATAAATATGGAATTGCAAAAGTTATGGGGAGGGGTTCAGTTTATTTTGTTCTTGGAGATCATTCCCCAGAAGTTTGTCAACCCGGAAAACCTCTCACATATTATGATTATAAAATTTGGCGATTTCCTAGAGGTGAAACTTTTGATTTAAATAATTTACCATCTAGAGGTTATTATCTCAGAAGTGTGAAACGGGGAAGATTTGATTCTGATCCTTATTAATGGATGTACAGATCCTCTTGTGGTGCGGGCATCTTGCCCGCTTTATTTTACATCTATAGTTTTTCTTGTTCCCATACTCTGTATGGGAATGAATAAAGCAAGACTCTGGCTTCCGTTTTATTGGAGTCAGAGACTGGGAACGAGAGAATAATTCACACTTTCGAGAAACTTCTTAAACTTTTCACGGTAGTAATTAAATGTTCGGCAACTTGATCTATTTCATAAACAGTATTAAATCTGCCAATTCCCAACCTTACGGAAGCATAAGCTAAATTTTCCGAATGTCCTAAAGCTGTTAAAACATAGGAAGGTGCAACATTATTGGAAGAACAAGCAGAACCAGAAGATATTGCAACAATTGGTTGTAAACCTAAAGAAAGTGCAGCACCATCCACACCTTCCACACTAATATTTAAATTTCCTGCTAACCTTTTTTCAGGATGTCCATTGAGATAAATTCCCTCCAAAGTTGATAACTGTTTCCACAGTCTTTCTCGCAATTCTATTAACCTTTGATTTTCTGTTTCTTGTTCTTTTAAAGCAATTTCCACAGCTTTACCAAAACCAACAATTTGCGGTGTATATAAAGTTCCAGAACGCATCCCTCTTTCATGTCCTCCCCCATGTTGTTGCGCTGCTAATTTTACTCTGGGGTTACGTCTGCGAACATATAAAGCACCAATACCTTTAGGACCATAAACTTTATGGGCAGTTAAAGACATTAAATCAATATTTAATGCTTGCACATCTAAAGGTATTTTACCAATAGCTTGTGCTGCATCTGTATGAAATATAATTTCTTTTTCTCGACAAATTTTACCGATTTCTGCTAAAGGTTGTAAAACACCAATTTCATTATTTGCAGCCATGACAGATACTAAAATTGTATCAGGACGCAAGGCTGTTTCTAATTGGTTTAAATCAATTAATCCATCTTTTTGGACTGGGAGAATTGTAATTTCAAAACCCATGTTTTGTAAATATTCACAAGGGTCTAAAACTGCTTTATGTTCCGTAGCGACGGTAACAATATGTTGACCTTTGGAAAAATATGCTTCTGCGACACCTTTAATAGCTAAATTATTCGCTTCTGTTGCACCACTGGTAAAGACAATTTCTTCTGGGTTAGCGTTAATAGCAGTGGCTAAAATTTCCCTGGTTTGTTTAACTGCTGCTTCACCTTCCCAACCGTAAACATGACTATTACTAGCAGGATTACCAAACTTTTCTGTAAAGTAAGGTATCATGGCATTGAGTACCCTTTCATCTACGGGGGTGGTAGCTTGATTATCGAGGTAGATGGGACGATTAGACATAAATAAACTCAACAATTAAGTTAATATTTTACCGATTTTTTTGAGGATTTTTAAAACTTGATAAAGTTCGTTTTCCCTTCTATATAAAGTGAATCTATCAGACAAAGCATAACAAGGTTTATCAGTTTGGATGAGTTTAATAAATTGGAAGTCTTCACCATTAATTACCAATGAATATAGGGGGTAATTCGGGTGAGGATTGGCTAACATATAGGTAAGTGCTTGGGGTATGGCTTTAGCTAAGGAAAAATTAGTTCTTTTAGCTTCAATCACTAATAACCATAGCTTATTTTGTAGAACTAAAACATCTATTTTACCTTTAATAATCTCTGTAGTTTCTGATCCAGTTTCTTCATCATCTGTGAAGATTGTTTCACTAATTTCTATAGGTTCTTCTGTGGCAATATAAAAAGGAGAATCATAGAAACCAGCTAAATCTAGTAAGGGAGATAATACTACTAATTTAACTGCATCTTCTAAAGGACTAGATTTTTCTACTAAGTTGAGATAATTCTTTTTGACTCGGTCTAAATATTGCTGTTCTAATTCTGAGATATTAGGTAAATCTTGTTGCAATTCTGTAAAAAAAAGTTCATCTTTAGATTTTTGTAGGGCAAATTTTTGTTTTAATTCCGCAAGGGTAATATTCTGTGCTTGGATAATCTGAACCATATTTATCTAAAAATTAAATAAAGGTGTTATTTATATTATAAAGCCTGGATGATTATTTTCAGGAGGGAGCGATAAATCGCTCACTACAAACTGTTATTTGGTGGTTAATTCTTGGAGTTTTTTCAAGACTGCTTGTGCATGACCTTTTGTTTTGACGTTTGCCCAAGAATGGGCGATGATTTTATCAGGTGAAATCAAGAATGTTGAACGCGCAACACCCATATATTCTTTACTCATGAATTTCTTTAAACGCCATCCACCGTAAGTTTCAATTAATTGATGTTCTGGGTCACTTAATAGGGTAATTTCTAAGTTATGTTTGGCGATAAATTTGCAATGGGATTTACTGGAATCTGGACTTACACCAATTATTTTAGCACCTAAAGCGGTAAATTCTGCGGCTAAATCTGTAAAATCTTTGGCTTCTGTGGTACATCCAGGGGTGTCATCTTTGGGGTAGAAATAAAGGACTATCCACTCGTTGAAGTCAGCGAGGTTCACGAGTTTATCGTTTTGATCTGGTGTGGAAAAATCGGGTGCAGGTTGTCCAATTTCGGGAATGTTGGTCATGATGAAATTTTTAGGTTAATCTGAAATGTAGAGACTTTTCATGAAACGTCTCTACAAGGATTTTACAATGATGATTATATATTAATACTATTGGGTATCCGAGAAGGTAAAAGATAGGGATATTCTACACCTGTTTCTAGGGAACGTTGTTGATTTCGAGATTTAATTTTACTTTCAATCTCTAACAAATCACTTTGAAAATGGGCGAGAATTTGCCGATCAATTTTATCTGCAAACTGAATAAAATCAGAACTTCCTAATTTACTCCAGTTAATTCCACTTAATGCAAAGGTTAATTGCATTTGCTCTAAATCTCTTGCTGTTGAGGGTAAAATTTCCTCTAAACTGGCTGGTGTATCAGGACGAATATAATTTGCTAAGGGTGCGTTAGGAACATAACCAAAATAATCGTATTGACTAAAATTCAAAGCTGCGTGTTGGGGTCCACAGGTAAAGATCATAGCGATAGTAACCTTGTTTTTCTTGTAAAGATGGGTGTTTTGTCATGGCTTTTTCTGGTAACACTTGATATACTGTAGAGGATAATATAGTTATATTTAAATTGCCACTATTTCTAATTTTGATTACATAATTCTCAACTAAGAATACTATGTTACGTGATTTCACTAATCGAGATGAGTTAATAGCTTACCTGCGCGAACAATTTCCCCAGGCCGCAGAACGAGATGATCACATCAGCGAAACTGTGGGTGGAAGGAAAGCAGCAAAAGCGAAGCTAAAACAAGTAGATCCTGTTGCCTACGCAAAAACACGCAATTCTTTAACTGGTGCTGTTACTAGGTTATCACCTTATATTCGTTATGGCGTTTTAAGTTTGCGAGAAATTAGAGATGATATTTTAGAACGGGTGGAAAATCCAGAAGATGCGAGTAAATTAATTAATGAATTAGGATGGCGCGATTATTGGCAAAGGCTGTATGTTAAGTTAGGAAAAGGTATTTGGGAAAATCAAGAAGAATACAAAACCGGTTATAAAGTAGCAGATTACGCAAAAAATTTACCGGAAGATATTATTGAAGGAAAAACCGGACTGGTTTGTATTGATAATTTTAGTCAAGAATTAAGAAAAACTGGCTATTTACATAACCATATTAGAATGTGGTTAGCAGCTTATATTATCCATTGGCGACGTATTCAATGGCAAGCCGGCGCAAAATGGTTTTTGCAACATTTGTTAGATGGTGATCCTGCAAGTAATAATATGTCATGGCAATGGGTAGCGAGTACCTTTAGTCATAAACCTTATTTTTTCAATCGGGAAAATTTAGAACGTTACACAAAAGGGGTTTATTGTCGTCAATGTCCGCTTTATGGTAAGTGTGATTTTGAGGGGAGTTATGAGGAGTTGGAAGCGCGACTTTTTCCCAAAGGTGAGTTTAGTAAAAAGCCTAATAGTCAAAGTTGGCAGAAGGGGAAAAAAGGAAGGTGAAATTTAATTTGTCTGAATCAGGATATCCAGGATTAAAGGATTTACAGGATGGTAATTTTTAGATGGTTGGTTGATGATGAAAGTTGTATTTGTCTGAATCAGGATAACCAGGATTAAAGGATTTACAGGATAGTAGTTTATAGATGGTTTAAATTATGCAAAAACAATCATTAAATCACATCCTAAAAAATCCCCAACTTCCAAAAAACAATCATTCAATAATATCCTGTACATCCTCAAATCCTGGCAATATTTACAAATAAAAGCCGATAGCTATATAATTAAAGAAGATTGTGTTTTACAAATGATGAGGATTTTCATGATGACTACAGCACAGGAAAATAAAAAATCTATTTTAGAAAAACTAGATAATTTAACACCTGCACAACAAGAAAAAGTATTAATTTTTATTGAGTCATTATATCTGCAATCACAACCAAATGATATAGAACAAAAACAACGTCGAAAATGGCAAGAAATCAGAGGTAAAGCACCTTATCCTTTAGTTAGTGAAGATGCTCAAAATTGGGTTTCCAGAAATAGAAACGAGGAAAGTAAAAATAGGGAATTAAATCTCAGAAATGTCTATGAACATTGAAGATTATTTCATTCAGGGTAAAAAGTTATTTTTGGATACAGTACCAGTAATTTACTATGTAGAGAATCATCCTCAATATCAGTCTTCAGTTAACTATGTTTTTCACGGTATAGATTCAGGTTTACTAAGTGCGGTTACTTCTCCTATCACATTATCTGAGTGTCTGGTTTATCCTTATCGTTTAGGATTAACAGAATTACAACAGGATTTTATTGATTTGATTGTTTCTGGTGTAAATGTTGAATTTGTACAAATTGATGAATTAATTGCTAAACAAGCATGACAATTAAGAGCTAAATATAATTTAGCTTTATTAGATTCTTTACAAATTTCCGTAGCTATATTTTCTCAATGTGATATTTTCTTAACTAATGATATTCAGTTAAAACGAGTTACAGAATTAATGATTTTAGTTTTGAGTGATTTTTTACTCTAACTTGTTTGAATTAAGACACAAAACTCTTTAATTTTGACTTTTGACTTCCCGAAAGGTGTCCTGATTCAGACAAATAGAATAAACCTACTTACTTATTTCAGACTGTAACCATATTTCCAAATCATGAATATCTGTAAAATCTAATAATGCTTCTCCTAGCTTTTCCAGTTGTTCTATGTTTAAACTGTTGATATTCTGAATATAAGTATCTCCCAACTTTCCAAATCTTTTTGATAACATACGTATCAATAAAATCATCTCACCTTCCTGCTTTGCTTCTTGATAGACTCTTGTTTGCTTAATATCACTGACTAAAAACATTGCTTCTATCTCCTGACGGCTTAATTGTGAAAACTTATTGTATCTGTGTGCATTCTTACTAACTTTATTATTTCCTATTATAAACTTTAAATAAAAACTTCAATAACTCAAAACCTGTTATATATGGCGCGGATAGATTTCTAGGCATAACATTAGAGTAGCAAAAACTCAGAACACTGTCAACCCCCCAAGCTGAAATCACCAAAACTCGTTAAATTATTGACATCATTCTCAATAATAATGAGAATAGACCCCCCTTTATTGCCAGAAAAACTTTTTTCTCAAATCACATACAAATAACTCATATTCTCTCTGCGACTCTGCGTGAGCAAAAAAAAGCACAAACCGAATATAATATTGATTGAACCCCAAAATAAACAACCGAAAAAATGCCATCTACCGTTACCCTCACCATTACCACAGGGAAACTATCAGGAAAACAATATATATTCGACAACCGCAGCACTTGTGTTATCGGTAGAAATGATGATTGCAATTTACAAATAGCCGATAATATTGATATGAAAGTTTCCCGTTATCACTGCTTATTAGATATCAACCCCCCAGAAATTAGAATTAGAGATTTAGGCAGTTTAAACGGAACTTATGTAAACGGTAAAATTATCGGACAAAGAAAAGCAGGCCAAACAGCAGAAGCAGCGAAAAATATTGTACTTCCTGAATATAATTTAGGTCATAAAGATCAGGTGCAAATCGGTGATATTCTTTTTAACATATCTGTAAAATCAGAAGTTGAAAAACAGCAAATTCCAGAACTTTCCAACATCCTAGAAAATCAAAAACCCAACTTTTTAGATATTATTAAAAACATCCTCAACCTAGCAAACGCAGGTAATCAAAATCTCAGAGTAATTTCTAACTATCAGATTATAAAATCATTAGGTGAAGGTGGATGTGGAGAGGTATTTTTAGCGCAACATCAAAAAACTAAAAAACTCGTAGCTTTGAAAATCATGTTACCCGCAGTTGCAGCAACAGAACAGGGTGTAAGAATGTTTTTAAGAGAAGTTGAAAATAGCAAATGTTTACAACATCCCAACGTCATCCAATGTTTAGATTACGACTTTGCCGGAAATACCTTTTTCTTTGCAATGGAATATTGCGAAGGTGGGGATGTTTGGGATTTAATGGAAAAATTAGGGGGAAGTTTACCTGTTAATCTTGCTGTTGATATTATTTTACAGGTTCTCGATGGTTTAGAATATGCCCATAATGTGGAAGTTCCCTATGTAAGATTAGCAGATGGAAGATTGGGAAAAGGTAAAGGTTTAGTCCATCGAGATTTAAAACCCAACAATATTTTTATTACTAAAAACAATGGTAAAATGGTAGTGAAAATCGGAGATTATGGTTTAGCCAAAGCTTTTGATTTAGCTGGTTTAAGTGGACAAACTTTTACAGGTACAAAAATGGGAACTCCTGTATTTATGCCTCGTCAACAAGTGTTAGATTTTAAACATTCTTTACCTGAAGTTGATGTTTGGGCAAGTGCAGCTTGTTTATATAATATGTTAACAGGAAAATTTCCCCGTGATTTTGATGGTGATCCTTGGAGTAGTATTTTAAATAATCCTCCTGTACCCATTCGTGAACGAGATAGTAGCATTCCTGAAAAATTAGCACAAGTTATAGATTTAGCTTTAACCGAAAAACCGCAAATTTATTTTCAAACTGCGATAGAATTTAAAGAAGCTTTGTTAAAAACTATCTGATATGAATAAACCAATTATCTGGATCAATGGAGACTGTTTAAGTCCCGAAAACCCCGCTTTACAAGAATATCCCAATACCCCAGCTATTTGGGTTTGGGATGATGCTTTAATCGAAGAATGGCAATTAAGTTTAAAAAGGATAACTTTTATATATGAATGTTTACTGGAATTACCTGTAGAAATTCGTCGGGGAAATGTCGCAGAGGAAATTATTAAATTTGCTCAGGAACATGATGCTAAATTAGTAGTGACTACAGATAGTCCCAGTCCCAAATTTGATGATATTTGTAATCAAATTGAAAAGAAATTGAAATTAGAAATATTTGAAGTTGAACCGTTTTTTGATTATGATGGATTTATTGATTTAAAGAGGTTTTCTCGTTATTGGAAAGTAGCAGAAAAATATGTTTTTGATTAAGTATTCAACTACCTGCTGAATCTGATTTTGAAGATATAGAAAATAAACATAAATAGTTGGAAAATAACTAAAGTTCTTAATCATCCCTAACCAAAATGCCTAAACTCCTTGCTGACATCCAAAATTTACTCTCTGATTTAATCGCTCGCTATTCCTCCCGTGTCGATTATCTCATGATTCGTTTAGAAGAAGCTGAAGGAACAGATATTTTATTGCGTGGTGACAAAGTAGAAACCCTCAGTGAAGGTATTTCTATCGGTGGCCATGTTCGCGCTTGTCATAAAGGTGGCTGGGGTTTAAGTAGTTTCAACCAGTTAGCAACTATCGAACAAAGAATAGAAGAAGCGATCGCTGCTGCTAGGATAGTGGGAGATGAAGAAACCATCCTCGCACCCATTGATCCCATCCAAACAGTATGTAATTTACACCTCACAGGCATTGATCCCCGTACCGTTTCCCTCAAACAAAAAAAAGAATTGTGCGATCGCTACACCGAATTATTAAAAAGCGTTGATTCTCGCATTACCACTACCTCAGTCCGTTATGGTGATAGTTGCCAAAGAGTAATTATTGCTACCTCAGAAGGAACATTAATAGAGCAATCTTGGGTAGATATGGAAATGCGCTTTGCAGCTACAGCAAGAAACGGCGACACCGTACAAACAGGGAGAGAAACCACAGGATCACGGAAAGCTTTTGAAGATTTAGTCAATTTAGATACTCAAGTTAAAAGCGCAGCAGAAAGAGCAGTAACAGCTTTATCCTTACCATCAGTTAAAGGTAACACTTATACCGTCGTCATTGACCCCATACTTACAGGTTTATTTGTTCATGAAGCTTTTGGACATCTTTCCGAAGCAGACATGGCCTATGAAAACCCTGATTTATTGGAGGTTATGACTCTGGGAAGGCGTTTTGGTTCAGAAGAACTGCAAATTTTTGATGGTGCTGCACCCCAAGGTCACAGAGGTAGTTATTTTTACGATGATGAAGGTACACCTGCGACAACTACGCAATTAATCAAAGATGGGGTTTTAGTGGGACGTTTACATTCTCGTGAAACTGCGGGTAAATTAGGCGAAGCACCCACAGGTAACGCTCGTTGTTTAGATTATCACTACTCACCCATTGTAAGGATGACAAATACCTGGATAGAAAGAGGTAAAACCCCAGTAGCAGATTTATTCACAGATATCAAAGAAGGAGTATATGCACGTAACTGGTTAGGTGGGATGACAAACGGGGAAATGTTCACCTTTAGCGCGGGTGAAGCGTGGATGATTAGAAATGGCAAAATAGCTGAACCTGTAAAAGATGTTACACTATCCGGTAATGTTTTTCAAACCCTAGCAGATATTGAAGCTATAGGTGATGATTTTTACTGGGATGAATCCGGTGGATGTGGTAAAGGTGGACAAAACGGTTTACCTGTGGGTTGTGGTGGTCCTTCTTTGCGTATTCGGGATGTAGTGGTAGGGGGAGAAAGTTAACTAATTGATAATTGACAATTGACAATTGATAATTGTTTAATTCCATGTTTAAAATCTCCCCTTTCCAGGGGAGAAAAGCCAAAAATCCCGCTTTTTCAAGACTCTGACTTTCAAAGAGAGGTAATTGTCCATTATTGAATCATATTCATGATATTATATTTTCATCACTTTATCTATCTGTTGTAAAAGCGATTCTAAAGTAGAAGAATTATCTAAAACAAAATCCGCACGGGCAATTTTTTCTGATAATGGTAATTGACTATTAATTCTTGCTGCTGCTTGTTCATTTGTTAAATTATTCCTTTGAATTAATCTTTGTTTTTGCTGTGCTTCTGAACAAGAAACAACCCAAATTTCACCAACTAAATTTTCTAAACCTGCTTCAAATAATAGGGGAATAACTAATACTAAAGTAGTTGCAGATGATTCATTAATAGTTTTTAAAAACCAATTTCTCACATAGGGATGAATAACATTTTCTACCCAAATACGTTCTTCTGGTTGATGAAAAATAATTTCTCCCAATTTAGCACGATTTAAGTTACCATCTGCTAATAAAATTTCTGATTTACCATAACGTTGGGCAATTTGTGAGAGTATGGGAGAACCTACAGATACAGCATCTCTAGCATAAACATCTGCATCTAAAATCGGTAAATTATAAGCAGTAGCTAAATAATTAGCCACTGTACTTTTACCTGTAGCTATACCACCTGTTAAACCGATTAGTCTTTTAGTCATTAGATATTAAGCTGTTACACAGCTAAATTGTATAATCCTAATATTCTGAACTCTTGTTTAACAGGCAAGATGCCTGTTCCACTTATACAAATTAAATGCACAACAGCTTATTAGTCATTAGATGTTAGTTATTAGATGTTAGTCATTAGTTAGTTATTAATTTATTATATTTACCCAATCACCAATCAATCACCAATCACCAATCACTTATGCGCCCATTGAATAATTGCTTTGAGTAAACCTTCAGCAGTGTATTCTTCTGCTTCTATATCAACTCTACCAAATAAATCAAAACAAGTTTTAGTTGTTTGGGGACCGATGGAAGCTATGCAAGTTTTATCTAGATAATGTGTAATTCCTTCTGGAAATTTCGTTGTTGTTAATAGACAGAAAAATTGTACAGTTTTGGAACTAGCAAAGGTAATTACATCTAAAGAGTGGTTTTGCAAAGCTTTTTCTGCTGCTGGGGGAATAGTTTGAGGACAGAAAGATTCATAAGCGGGAACTTCTCTGACTTCTGCACCCTGAGAAGTTAATTCTTGGACTAAAACTTGTCTTCCTCCGCTTTCCACTCTGGGAAATAAAATCTTTTTACCTGCTAAATTTTCAGGAAAGTTAATAACTAAAGAGTCAGCGATAAAGTGAGGAGGAATAAAATCTGGTTGAATATCGTGTTTTGCCAGACTTTGGGCGGTTTTTTGACCCACAACAGCAATTTTTACCTTAGCTAAGGCGCTTTTATTTTTAGCTTTAGCTTGAAGTCTCTCAAAAAAGTAATCTACACCGTTAGTGGAGGTGAAAATTAACCAGTTGAAAGTTGATAACTGAGATATTGCCTCATCTAAAGCTCTCCAACTGGTAGGAGGTCCAATTTCTAAAGCTGGTAGTTCAATAACTGTAGCACCTTCGGCAGTCAGGCGATCGCTAAATTGGCTAGACTGTCCCACAGAACGGGTAACGAGAATGGTTTTCCCTGCGAGGGGAAAAGTAGGAGGATGGGGGGATGGGGAGATAGGTATATTACTATGCACGATTTTATAGTTGTAAGAGGAGCAGTTTAGCAATTTATGTTTAGCAATTTATAATATTCTATATTTTTTCATATTATAGGAACTTCCTTAATCCTACAACTTCACCAATAACAATTACAGATGGGGATAAATATAAACCCGTAGTTTTTGTCAAAATATTACCTAGTTCACCTGTCCAGACTTCTTGACTGGGAGTTCCTGCCCAACGGATGATAGCAATGGGTGTGGATTGCGACTTTCCATATCTTAGCAGTTGATGGACAATCTCCGCCAGATTTTTTCCCCCCATCAAAATTACTAAAGTTTCTAATCTTGATAATGCTTCCCAGTCTAAAACCTCTGGTTCGTGTGCTGTTAACACTGCAAAACAGCGACTGAGTACGGTATCTGTGAGGGGTATTCCTGCTAATAAAGGTGCTGCTAAAGCTGAAGAAATTCCTGGTATGACTTCATACTCACAACCCGCAGATTTTAACGCTTCTATTTCTGAAATACAACGTCCAAAAATAAACGGATCACCTGATTTCAGTCTAACAACTTGTTTCCCTTCCCGGCAATACTTCACCAATAAACTGTTAATTTCTCCTTGGGGAGTGCTAGGTTTACCTCCGCGTTTACCCACATCTAATTTTAAACAATTTGGTGGTACACATTCTAATAATTCCTTATCTACTAAAGCATCATAAATTAAAACCTCAGCAGATGCCAAGAGACGAAAAGCTTTCACTGTTAAATATGCCACGTCTCCAGGGCCTGCACCAACGATGTAAACTTTTTTTTTGGTCATTGGTAATTGGTAATTGGTAATTAATTATTTACTGTCACCTGTCACCTGTCACCTATTACCTATCTCTTTGAGAATTTTCTCGATAGTTGCTGCTTTTTGCGGTTGACGTTGTTTCTGAAATAGTGCTTTTGATGTTTGTAAATTTTGGAGTGCTTCTGCTTTTTCGTCTTGCAATAATTGAATATTTGCTAACCTTAAATAAGCATCAGGATTTTTGGGACTGCGAGTAATTACATCATTAAATACTTCCTTAGCTTCTTCAATTTTTCCTTGATGGTTTAACAAATCACCTAATAACAACCTCACTACATCATTAGTAGAATTTATTGCTATTACTTGCCGAAAAGCTGCTTCTGCACCTGCATAGTCTTTTGCTTGAAAAAGATTAACTCCTTTTTGAAATAAATTTGAGGTTATTAATGTTTTAACGGCAAAATAAATCAGAAAGCTGATACTAACAGTGACTGAAGAAATTGCAATTATATTACTCAGTTGTGAATTTTCTAACATCATTGTAAATCCCTGTAAATCCCTGGTCTAACTAAGCTAAAATAGCAGCAATAGGAAAAATGAGATATTCTATAAAAAACAGTTTCCAGATAAACTGATAAAATTGAGCAATTTCGCTTTTGTTTTGCAAGTCCACTTTTTGACTTTTTCTCCAGATTAAAACTAAGGGTATAAGATGACTAATAAAGAGAAATATAGGATTCACTTCAGCTAATCTGAATATACCCACAAACATCATCCCTAGATAACAAACTGTTAATACCCAAAGGGCGAGTTTAAATACTTTTCTTTGTCCTAATTGTATAGTAAAAGTGGTAATATTATAAAGTTTGTCTCCTTCTAGATCGGGAATATCTTTAAAGATGGCGATCGCAAATGTAAACACCAAGATAAACGCTGTCAAAACCCACACCGCACTGGGTATACCTTGGCTTCTTTGGAATAACCAACTAAAATGTAAAAACAGTCCTAAATTAACAATAGTTCCCCGCACGGAAAAAATACACAAAGCTGCCCAAAAAGGAAACTGTTTTAAACGAATAGGTGGTAAAGAATAAGCAGTACCAATTAATAAACTTATCCCCACCATTCCCAACAAATATGGTCCATTTAGCCAAGCTACAACCAAAGCTAAAATACCAGTAATAACAACTATTAAAGTTCCTTGTTCTCTAGAAAATTCTCCTGAAGCTAAAGGTAAATGAGGTTTATTAATTTTGTCAATATCTACATCTTGTAATTGATTCAAACCAACAATATAGATATTACCAGCAATACAAGCTAACCAAGTTCCGAAAATCTGCCCTAAATGAACTACAGAAAAACTTGTAGAAGTGACACCAAGGGTCAGTAAATATAAACCGAAAACACTTAAACTTGTGCCAATAATAGTATGTGGACGGGAAAACTTCCAAAAAGCATAAAGCCGACTTCCTGGAAAAATAGGTGAATTTTGTTGAAAAAATTGATTCATTACTCGATTTTAGATTTTAGATTTTGGATTTTACCGCAGGGCATAGGGAACAGGGGAGAAAAAGGTTTTTCCCAGTCACCAATCACCAGTCACCAATCACCAGTCACCAATCACCAGTCACCAATCACCAGTCACCAATCACCAGTCACCAATCACCAGTCACCAATCACCAATCACCAGTCACCAATCACCAGTCACCAATCACCAGTCACCTCTTCCCACACAACAACCCAAACCGAATCAAACCCCGTTCATAACCCCGACTCATCAACCCCAAAGAAAGCGCCCCTTGAATTGTACTCCAACCCGAAAAAAGTAACCCAAAAAATGCTTGAGGAGTAAAAGCAGAATCAATCACAAAATTCCAAAAAGGTGCAACAGCAGTGGACCAATCAGCGGTGCGAACGTTGTTTAATGGTAATTGATGAGCGATCGCCTCATACTCTGGCAAGGAAATTACATAGGGTAAACAATAAACCCGATAAATGTCCTGTAAATGCTTTTGTTCATCAGCAGTCAAAGGTGAAACATCCGTAGGACGATGACACCATGTCACCATAATCAAAGTACCACCAGGCTTTAACACCCGATAACACTCTTGCAGAAACTTGGTTTTATTTGGCATATGTTCGCCACTTTCTAAAGACCACACCAGGTCAAAAGAAGCATCAGCAAAAGGCATTTCTTGGGCATTGGCAACCAGGAAATTACTCCTAGAACCCAAATTAGCCTCCAAGGCTCTTTCCTTGGCTCTAGCGGCTTGTACAGGGCTAAGTGTGATTCCTGTGGACTTAGCATTAAACTTTTGCGCTAAGTATAAAGAACTGCCACCAATCCCACAACCCACATCGAGGATATTCTCTGCATCCTTGACACCTGACCAGTTCAGCAGTTCTTCGATTAAATCAATTTGTGCCTGACGACGGTCTTTTTGCTGCTTACCATCTGCACCATAATAGCCGTGGTGCATATGTTCTCCCCAAATTTGTTCCCATAGTCCAGAGGAAGCATCATAAAAGTCTTGAATTTGCTTATAAAGTGTTGTACTCATGAATCAACTAGATGAAGATCAAGCCTAAGTAAAAAAAATATATTTTTAGGCTACCATTTATGTTTTTAATTAGATAAGGCAATTTTGCTTTTATAGGAAAATTTGGAATTACTTATGACTGTTGCTCGTACAATCTGCTTAGGATTTCTGACTGTTATCCTGGCAGGAACTATCCTATTAATGATGCCTTTTTCCACTAGCAATGGTACCTGGAATGACCCCATTGTAGCACTATTCACCTCAACCTCCGCAGTTTGTGTTACAGGTTTAGCTGTAGTTGATACTGGTACTGGTTTTTCCTTTTGGGGTCAATTGTTTATTGTCATGCTAGTACAAATTGGTGGTTTAGGATACATGACAACTACCACCTTTTTGATTTTATTAATTGGCAAAAGATTTGATCTGAGGCAAAAATTAGCGATTCAACAAGCTTTAGACCGCCCAGGAATGAGTGGTAGTACCCAAATTATCCGCTCTATCATTGCTACAACTCTGATTTTTGAAATTACGGGAATATTTTTGTTATTGCCAGCTTTTGTTAAAGATTTTGGTTGGGATCAAGGACTTTGGTTATCAATATTTCACAGTATCAATTCTTTTAATAATGCAGGTTTTAGCCTATTCAAAGACAATTTAATAGGCTATCAAACCTCTATCTTAGTAGTTTTCACTGTTACAGGCTTAATTATTTTTGGAGGCATTGGTTATCAGGTTATTTTAGATATGTATTTTTGGTTTCGTGATAGATGCTTAAAGAAACCTCATGCCATAGTATTCTCTCTTGACTTTAAAGTAGCAACCAGTACGACTCTACTGCTTTTAGTTGTGGGAACAATTGCTTTTTTGTTCATAGAAATGAGAAATCCTGAAACCTTTGGTAATTTTAGTTTTCCTGAGCAATTATTATTAGCTTGGTTTCAATCTGTTACCCCTAGAACCGCTGGATTTAACACTGTTGATATTGGTAAAATGACTGATGCCGGGTTATTTATTACCATTGCTTTAATGTTTATTGGTGCCAGTCCTGGTGGTACAGGAGGAGGTATAAAAACCACGACTTTAAGAGTTCTCACTAGTTGTACAAGGGCAATCCTCCAAGGGAAAGAGGAAGTTTTACTGTATGAGCGTAAGATAGCAATATCACTGATTTTAAAAGCTGTAGGTGTAGTTTTTGGTTCTCTAGCTACAGTGATTGGCGCAACGATTTTAATTAGTATTACAGATCCGAAATTAGAGTTTATTCAAATTCTTTTTGAGGTGGTATCAGCATTTGGTACAGTGGGTTTATCCACAGGAATAACAGCAGGTGTTTCCACTGGAGCAAAAATAATTTTAATTGTCACTATGTACATTGGTAGAGTCGGTGTTTTATTATTAATGTCAGCTATATTAGGTGATCCTCGTCTGAGTAGAGTTCACTATCCTGAAGAAAATTTACTTGTTGGTTAATGGGTGATTGGTGATTAGTGATTGGTGATTGGGTGAAAATAACTAATAACTAATAACTAATGACTAATAACTAATGACAACGGAAAACTGACAACTTACAAAATTATGAATCTTTCATCATTAAAATTTTTTCGCAGTTTACGGCACGATAATCAGCAATTTGCTGTAATTGGGTTAGGTCGTTTTGGTCGTTCTGTTTGTGCAACACTGCACAGTTTAGGTTATCAAGTTTTGGCTACTGATGTGGATGAAAAGCGAGTTGCTGAAGCTTTAAATGATCAAATAGTCGGTCATGCAGTGCAACTAGACTCTACTGAACCTGCTGCACTCAAAGAAGCTGGTATTTTTGAATTTGATACAGTAATTGTGGCTATTGGTAATTACATTCAAGAAAGTATTATCACCACTCTTAATGTTAAAGAAGCTGGTGTACCTCATGTAGTTGCAAAAGCTTCTAGTGAAGTTCACCGCAAGCTATTAAAACGAGTGGGAGCAGATCATGTAGTTTTCCCAGAATATGAAGCTGGTTGTGCTTTAGCAAGAACTCTCACTAGACCATCTATTTTAGATCGCTTTGACCTCGATCCAGATCATAGCATTGTTGAAGTAATTGTCCCTGATGAATTTCACGGTAAAACTGTTGCAGAAATTCAACTGAGAAACCGTTATGGTTTAAATTTGTTAGCAGTAAGTCAGGATGGTAAATTTAAGATTAATCCTGATCCCACTAAGCGTTTAGAACGTGGTTCAGCTATGGTGGTAATTGGTTGCAATAAAGATATTAATCGTTTACCAATTTAGGTGACTGGGGACTGGTAACTGGGGACTGGGTAATCAATTTTATGTTTTTTAATCAGCTATTAACCCAAGTTGCTAGTTATGGGGAAGAGCGATAGCTACGCTGCACTTCGTGAACGCTAGGGTGAAGTTTGGGAAATAAATGGGTCAATAAAGTAATAACCCACATTCCGCACTTCATAAAGTAGCATAATTAAACTACATTGACGGTCAATTAAAACTTATGGTTTGAACAATTACGTATCAGTGGAAAACAAAATTATGAACACACAAAGTTGAGCTTTTATTTGTGTTTAAAAGCTGTTTCAACAATAATATTTAATTCAAGGTGTGCAATCAGTTATCAAAAAGATAACCAATGAAATCGTCAAACCAGAGAGAACAACTAAGATAATAAATAATATTTTTGGCAAGTAGCAGGTAGGAATTGCAAGATATGACAATGCGACTCCGTTAAATTAAGAATTCGTTGAAATCCTTGTATCATTAAAAGATGAATCCCTTGAAAACATTGAAATATCCATCTTAATGTGGGAGATTCTGTGGGTTTATTCAATTGATTTTTAACTGTGGATTTTTGTGCCTGCCACAAGAGTTTTGCTGTTGTGTAATTAACTCCTGATTTTCTCTTAATTTACATTTCACTCTATAAACTGTTGTTTTTCCTTTATTGGTTTCAGTAATTCGAGGGTCTGATATTTGATGATATTTTAATTTGGTTGTTATTTCTTTGACTTTTAATTCGGTCAAAGATTTATCTGTAAATTCTTCCTGTTCTAATTTCGCTATTTGTTTGTTAGCTTTTAATAACTCTTCTTGGATTTTTTTGTCTAGTTTATTTAAGTCTGCTTTTTTTCTTTCTGCACTTTCTACTAATAACCATCTTTGCTCTATTCCTCCATAAGATACTTTCTCTTCGAGATAGCTATGGTTGGTGAGCGCAGTCGAACCATAACCCTTTATTTTACAGGCTTTCAGGTCTTTATTTATAAAGGCTTTTACTCTTATCTTGGCTTTTTTAATGGATAATGGTACTCGACTTATCCATTTCATGTTTGACATTAATTTTAAATTACTTTCGCTCCATTTCTTCTTTTTGGTAATTCATATTTCTTGGCATTTTTATTTAATTCAGTCTTATTCTCTCATTTTTTTCCTGAATTTATTATCAATGCCCTATGAATTTCTCTTTAGTAGTCAAATGTAAATTAACGTCTATATTTTTACTGTCTTAATTGCGTATTTATATTTAAGTCTTTATGCTGCTTATAATACTTGTATATGTACTACAATTTGAAGTGCGGAATGTGGGATCAAAGAGCGATAGCGAAGCGCTGCTGCAAGCAGTTCGCTCCTAGTTCAATTTATTGAAGTTAATGTTTTTTGTATAAAAATCATAAACTTAAACAATCTATGAATTTAATATAAGCCCATATTTGCTAAATTTGACTGAAATAAATAAATTGCTGTTAGTTGTTAGTGAAATAATGTGGTGCGATCGCTTTATTTGGCTTTACTTAGTTCTACTTAGGAGATACTGAATAAACCTAAAACCCAGATGAATCAAAGATTAGAGGTATTTAAAAAAAATTTCCTCACTATTTGCAACACAGGACAAACAGTGAGCGTATATAAAGTAAGCCTATTTTGGTAACTCCTGTGCTGGCTAGAAACCTCAGAAGATTTACTTACAAAGTTTTGGAGTCAAAATGTCAAATGTAATGCAATATACTGAAACATCAGAAGTGTTGGGTATTCCCATAATACTGAAGATGTTAATGCAGAATGAAAATGAATTTACTATCATTGCTATCAAAGATGATGGTGAATTTCACAAGCTGTTCACGTACATGGCGGATATTGATGCTTTACAAGCAGATAAAGCAGAAGTGAGTAAATTGGCTGATGATTATGCACGGCAAGTCAATAAAATACTGAAAGGGGTTATTTTAATTTCAGATGGTGTTGTTTGGTTTGTTACAAATGTAATGGATTTTATCTCATCCATGTTTGGAGGTTTAGCAGGATTTGGATTAATTGGAATTGCATTTGTTCTTGGGATCATGTTAACGGTAGCAGCTCTTTGGATTTATGCTTTTTTTATCATTGGTCCGTTGATGGCTATTTCATTTATTCTCAAAGCTTGGTTAAACAGTAAGAGGGAAAAAGCTATCAAGCAACTTTCTCGAAATTCCTTGGAATTTGCTAGAAGATGTAAAGTTGATTTGGATTTGTAATAAATCTGGGAAAGTCGGCAAATTCTTAATACCTAATGTTTTGATACAGGAACAAAAATCAAAACAGTTTGGGGACAAACAGTTTGCATTTAGATAACAGATAATACCTCACAAAAATTATTGGAGAAAAAAATGAAAAACTTGTTTATCAATTTCACAATCACAACTGCATTAATTACATCAATATCACCCTTAGCATTTGCATCACCCAAACCAGAATCTAAACTTCCTTCAGGTGCTTATTATACCCCAGGAACTATGTTTAATAACTCTAGGAGAGAGATTTTAAATCGTCATGGAAAAATTTGCATCAAAATAGTTGATGGACCACCTAATAACTATCGTGGACGAGAAGAAATTATGATTAGTAGCGTATCAAATCGAGGAGGTAAACTTTACATTGATGGGAATAATCAGGAAATCCAGGTAATGAATGTTAGAGAATTACCAGAGTATGAATTTTTAAGCAAATATTCTACTGTTTTAGCTGCATTCAGTGATAATGTTTCTAGTGGTTGGGGATTATTAGCAGGAAATAACTCTGATTCTCGCAGTACTCCAGCGCAAAATAAGAGAATGCAGGAATGTATAAATACTAAAGGTAATTATGTCCGTAAAATCAAAGGTAGAATGCTGCAAGGACAATTTTAGATAATTCTCTTGGATTACCAGCGTTTTTGGCTCGACCTGTACAGGAGTCAGGAGGAAGTTGTCACAATCTTGAAATTTTTTTACCTTTTTGCAACACCGAGTGAATCTGGTTCGTATATAGATTGTGAACAGTATTTAGTATTTACATCTAGTTCAGCAATTTACTTTATCACTCATCAAACATTCATTTCACAGGAATTGGAAATTATGGTTAATACAGTGAAAATTGATTGATTTTTCAAGATTACAACCAGGGTTTTACAACTGACCTGAGTATTGCTTTATATTCGCTTAACAAGGATAAATAGATGAATCAAATTCGTTGCTGTAGAAATACGACTTTAGTGTTTAGCTTATATTTGCCCGTGATTACCTCATGTTTAATTCTCAGTTCAGGAATTTTTGAGGGTAAAGAGGCTAATGCAAATGAAATACCAAAAATTGCCCAAAGTAATAATTCCTCAAGAAACTTTAGATTGGCAAGTAAAGAAAAAGTGAGAATTGCCGTTCTTGATTTTGATTTCAGCAGTGTTAGCAACCCTAATCTGTTATCTATTTTACAAGGAGGAAGCAAGGGTGTAAGTGATATCCTAGTCAACAGATTAGTCAAAGATGGTAATTTTTCTGTCATTGAACGCAGTCAAATAGACGCTATTTTGAGGGAACAAAATTTCGGTGATTCTGGACGAGTTGATGCTGGTACTGCGGCTCAAATTGGTAAGATTTTAGGTGTAGAAGCAGTTATAATTGGCTCAGTAACTCAATTTGACCTTCAACAACGGCGCTCTGGAGGAGGATTTTTAGGATTCGGAGCAGCATCTACTGATACAGATGCTTACGTCAAATTGAATATCCGGGTAGTGAATACTACTACATCAGAAATATTATTTGTTGCCGAAGGTAATGGTAATGATAGTCAGTCAGATACTCAAGTTAGAGTTGGTCCATTTGGTGGAGGTTCAGTAACAGTTAATGAAAGTAAGTTATTAACAAAGGCAACAGAGAAAGCCATCGAGCAAGTCGTTACGGAATTAAATAATAAATCAACAGATTTAGCATCTTTGCCAAAATCTTTACCAAGTGTCACCGCTACCGTAGCTGATGCCACAGGAAATACTGTGATTTTAAACAAAGGTAAATCTGATGGTTATCGAGTGGGAATGAAGTTATCAATTGAAAGGGTAACAAAACAAGTTAAAGACCCCACTACAGGTAAAGTTATTCGCAATGTTACTCAACCAATTGGCATAATTGAATTAGTTGAGGTAGATGCTACATCTAGCGTTGGCAAAATTACTAGTGGTGGAAAATTTAAAGTCGGAGATATTGCTAAACCGACTCAATAGATATCTGAAGGACGGAACATGGTTGCGTATTCATGACAGCCTGAGCGAATGGACAAGATCAGACTCAAAATTAGTTTGTAGGGGTAATTCATGTAGCTTGCTTCCCGAAGGGCATTACCCCTACTTTCGGTCTTTTTTGCGTAAGTCCTGAATAATGTTGAAAATGTGATGATAGTAATGTGTAAGAGGCGATCGCTTTTTGGTTGGTTGAATCAACAAAACCCAATATCAACCCAAATTATTCCATCTCTAAAAATTGTCTAACTAACAATAATATTGGTAAGCTGTTGTGCATTTAATTTATATAAGGTTAACAGGCAAGATGCCTGTTCCACAAGACTTAAGAATATTAAGATTATACAGTTTAGCTGCATAACAGCTTATCTAAGACATATTTAGGGAGATTATTCATTCAGAATTGTCTCCAAAATTTCTGGTGTCAAGTCTCTGGAAACTACTCTATCGCTACTTCGGCTTCGCTCAGTACAAGAATTTCATCCATCAATTTACCAAGAAAATCAACTTCCTCATTCAGATCCTCTCGTAAAAATAAACTAACCAGCGTTGCCAAAGATTGCTTTTTCCGTTCTGTTGCTTTTTGATAGGCTTGAGCAACTTTAGGACTCACTTTGATTGTAATTTCTTCACTAATCTGCATAGTCAAGACTTGTTGATAGTATTTATACTATTATATCGGATCAGCGCGATCGCTGCGATCGCTCTCCAAAAAACTATAAACAAATACAAAAAAAACAAATACAAAAAAATATAAATAAATATTTGCAACACGAGTTAATTATTCTTCGTATAAATAATAGTAGAGATTATTCTATACTTAATGATGTTCTTACTAAAATGTCATAAGTGTATGAATGATCTAAACCTCCACCTGCAAATCCTCGTCAAGGAAGCTTGCAAGTACCCCAAAGACACCCGCCAGCACCGTCAAGCAATTAACGGTTTACTGCGATCGCTTCTCAAATCAGGACGTATTTGGAGGCCATCAGCAGGGAATGACAACAACGAGGATATTTATGAAGAAGCATTACAAAAAACTCTGGTTGATTTATCTAGTAAAACATTATGTGAGAAGTATGATCCAGATCGGGGATTATTTCTACACTGGTTTAACAGGTGTCTAATAAATAAGTACAGAGATGAAATAAGAACAGTCAACGGTTATAAAAATCGCATACAGTCTGTCTTACAAAATGATGAAATATCTATTGATCCATTAGAGCAAAGAGTTTCTCCTATAGATGCGACTTTACTCATTGCAACTTGGGAATCATTTAAGCAATGGATTATAGAAGATCCTGATAATGTTCTCAAAGATTGTCACATCAGAGATAACCCAAAAGCTAACTGTCAATTATTTGCTGAACTGAACCGTATCCAAGGAAAAAAATGGCAAGAAATAGCTGATGAAGTTGGATCACCGCAGGGTTCGCTGAGATCCCATTGGAATAGAAAATGTGAACCATTACTGCAAAAATGGTTAGCAGAAAATCAAAAATTATTTGGAGAAGAAAACAATGAATGATAAACTAAATAAACTAAATGTATTACATGATTTAGCTATTACCTTTCCCATTACTGCATCCTTTCGCCACCAAGCTAGAACTTATGCAGCACAATATTTTACACCAAATATACAACAAAGAATTTATTTGAATACCTTGGCTGTATTTGTTGCTGATGCTTATTTTCAGATACTTGGTTTTCAGACTAATCTAAATCGGACAGAAAGATGGAATGTCATTCAACGTTTATGGAGTGAAGCTAACGAATTAGAATTATTAGGATTAGGTAATTTAGAATGTTGTGTCATTAAAAAAGAACAGGAAAAAATTATTTTACCATCTGATATTATTAGTAATAACATCGGCTATTTATTTATAGAAATTGCTGATTCAGAAAAAGAAGCCCTATTGCTGGGTTTTTTACCTGCTTTTGATACTAAACATGAAGAATTAGAAATAACAGATTTACAATCTATGGATGCTCTGATTGATTATTTATCTGAGAAAGAAACATCTTTACCAGTAGAAACAGCAGAAATTGATGAGATATCCCTAGAATTTACAGAAAAAAAAATTACTTATTTAAGAAATTGGTTGAATAATATTTATGAGGGAGATTGGCAACCTGCAACGCGGAATCTGAGAAATGCTATCTGCAATAAAAATATCTCCCTAGCAGGACAAATATTTAAAATGCAGCTTTCCATTTCCCAACCCAGTGAGGAATTAGTTAATGTTATAGTCACTATTCAAAGTGAAAATACTTTTTTACCTATAGGTATGCAAGTGAGTGTACCAGATGAATCACATACACATACAGAAACAGTAAATAAATCTGGTGATTTGATATCTATACCCCTAGAATTATCTCCAGGTGAGGAATTTTGGGTAGAGTTACGGATAGGAGAAAGTTTTATTAGAGAATATTTCATTGCTTAAAAAGGAGTGTTTATGACTTGGAAAATCTCCTTTAAAATTGGTGGTAGGGTGCAAATCAATAATTCTGAAGTTTTACCTGTCACTCTTGCTATTTATGATCAATATGGACAAATAGAAGAACTGGTTTCTTTTCTTTCTCCTCTACCAAAATCTTTATCAAATAAGTTTAAAGATTGGCAAGATTATATTGGTTTACAAGGCGATCGCAAAGTTGTTAAAAACCAGGAAAATCGCACTTTTGGGGTAATTAATCTCACAGAATTAGCTAATTCTTTGAAAGCAGAATTAAACCAATGGTTAGGTAGGGATGGTTGGGTTGATGAAAATGGACAACCAGATCCTCGTGTAAGTTTGGTTTTGGAACAATTTAGGGAGAAAATAAGTCAAAAAGATGAAGTTCAAATTATTGTTCAAACAGAAGATAGACAATTACGGGGACTTCCTTGGCAAGAATGGGACACTTTAGCAGGGTATACTAGCAATGGGGTAGAAGTTGCCATTAGTGCGACTAATTTTAAACGGTTGACACAAAAACAAACAGCACAATTAAAAGCAACTGCTCGGATATTGGTAGTATTTGGTGATGAAAAACTTAATTTTGCAGAAGAAATCAGTTTTATTAAAAGTTTGCGGCGACATGGTGGCGATCCTCATATCCTCAGACAACCTACACGCAAACAGTTAGAAGAAAAATTACAAGATAGTCAAGGTTGGCATATTTTCTTTTTTGCTGGCCATAGTGAAAGCGATCGCAATGGACGTATTGGACGGATTCAAATTAATCCCGCCGATGGGGAAGAAGGCATTATTGAAATTGCCGAGTTAAGAGATTTGTTAACAGGTGCAATTCAGAAAAAATTACAAATAGCTATTTTTAATTCTTGTGATGGTTTGGGATTAGCAAATCAATTAACTGAGCTATCTTTGCCTTATTGTATTGTCATGCGCGAAAGAGTTGAATCTGCCGTAGCTAGAGAATTATTAAGGTATTTTTTAGAGGCATTTGTACAAGATCGCTCTTTATTTGCGGCAATGAATTATGCCCGTCAACAGTTACAAAAAAAATTTGAACCTGGTAAAAGTTGGCTACCTGTAATTGTTGCTAACCCCTTAGCTAAAGAAGTAACTTGGAATCGTTTATTTTCTGAAAGAAGGTTATCTTGGCAATGGGAAATGGTTTTAGGATTGATAGCGATCGCTATGCTAATTTGTCTACCTGTGGGCATATTCACCGAGTTTAATGGACGGGAAACTTTAACACTTTACGCTCAACTTTACCCCCATATTATCATTTATCCTTCCCTGTTTCTTTGGATGTCTTTATTTGCAGCTTATAGAGTGCATTGTATGATTCGGGTACAAACTCGCTCTTTTTTAATTTTAACATTGGTGACAATTTTTATTACTTTGGGGGCGTTGTTTTTCGAGATTAATGGCGATCGCATGATGTTTTTAGAATTTAATTCCCAAGCGATGACAACAATTAAATCTGAGAAACTAAAAACACTGTATTTAGATTGGGAAACTTCAGAATCACAGATCAAAAGTATTCCCCAAAACCTTTTTAATATTAATCAAGCTTTTGACAAACAAGGC
This sequence comes from Sphaerospermopsis sp. FACHB-1194, assembly GCF_014696235.1. NCBI lineage: Bacteria > Bacillati > Cyanobacteriota > Cyanophyceae > Nostocales > Aphanizomenonaceae > Sphaerospermopsis > Sphaerospermopsis sp. FACHB-1194. The sequence continues at coordinate 56,987 of NZ_JACJPU010000032.1, forward strand.
AATTTAATTATCAAAAAATCCGCATTAGAATCAGCCATTAAACGACTAAAAAAAAGTAATAATAAAAAAGGATTTCAAGGACTTTTAAGAATTGCCACATCCTATCAAGTTTGGCAACAAAATCATCAATATTTTTCCCTAAGTAGATCGTTTTACATTCTCAATTTTCTCAGTATTGTTGCTTGTGGTGTTCAACTTGTAGCACTGGTGTCAAATATTCTTTTTGCTCCAGATTCCATCTTTAATAAAAATAAATACCTCACTTATCTGATTATTTGTGAGTTAGGTATTCTCCTATGGTTGCCTTTTCAAAGCTATAGTATAGAACATACCAAAAGTCTCTTATTTTCCTCTGATTTCCGAGGTACTCTAGCTGGAATTAATGTGATTACTTATGCGATTATTGCCATTTTATTTTTCACTACTATTAGCAGTATATACAAAAGTGCTACCCAAAAATATCAGCCTATTTTATTGTCATTCTTATTAGGTAGTTTAGGTTTTACTGTGTTAAGTAGTATTTTTGGTGTTTCTATGATTGATCACTTGTTTGGAATGAATAGCACCAATCCTTTAACTCCTTGGTTTGCCAGTATCGTGTTTTTTGCTCCTTTATTTTTCTTACTTGTTCGTTGGATTGATTTGCGAGTAAGTGATGATTAAATATCAGATCCCCATAATATCCCTTAATTCCCCTTTGCGTCTTTGCGTGAGATAAAAAAATATGGTTCATTTACCTAAAAATAAGCAACTTGTTCAAGAACGACAAAAAGTAATTCTGATTGTATTTTTGATATACATTCTACCAATTTTACTTGTATTTTTAGAAGTAATTCCCTTTTCCTGGCGGTTTTATGTGCTAATTTTGGCAGCTATAGTCGTAGTAGCGATCGCCTATTTATACCGATTTTCTCCTGTAGAATTAGGATTTACAAATAATAACTTAAAAAAATCTTTGACAGCGATCGCTTTACCAACATTAATCTTTACTGCGTTCATGTTTATTTATTATTTAACTCATGGATCACGGTTAGATAACTCAGCATATCAATGGCTATTTTACCTTTTCTTTGTGGGTGTATCTTCTCCCATCCAAGAGTTTTTATATCGGGGGTTTTTATTTGCTATTTTTAAGAGAGCAAAATTTGCAACTTGGGTACAAATTATACTCTCTAGCTTACTTTACAGTTTTGTACATCTGATTTATAAAGATATACCGACGCTGGTATTTACATTAATTATAGGTATAATTTGGGGCTGGAACTACGCAAAGTTTCGTAATTTATATAGTATTATTATTAGTCATTCCTTACTGGGAGCGATCGCTATTCTGGTGGGTTTAGTATAGGTGAGGACTTACGCAAAACAGAATGAAAGTAACCGTGCCAAAATTTCCTTCTGTGACAATATCTAGAAAACTGGTTTCTTCACGAAACTTGTTTTCTGGACTTCAGCCTTTCGGTAACTGATTCAAGCGATCGCGTTTGCGTCTAGTTGTTATAATTCAAAAACAGGCTATAATGTTAGTAAAAAATGTTAGTAAAACAACATTAATCTCTAAGGTTTATCAATGACTCAAATATTGATAAAAATTCCAGACGAATTAATAAGTTGATGTGCAGCTAAACTGTATAATCAAAAACCTGAAGTTACAGTAGCACAAGCATCTTCCTTGTATTGATTATTCAAGTTAAAGGCACAACAGCTTACCTCCAAGGGATTGTAAAATAGTGGGCGTTTTGTCATCGCCAACCAATAACGCCGAAAACAGAAAGGTAGGTAAAATTATGGTTCAAGCCTTACCTAAAACCAAGCTAGTAACCTTTGAGGAGTTTGCCCAATGGAAACCAGAAGGGGGACAGTATGAACTGCATGATGGGGTAATTATTGAGATGTCACAGCCTACAGGAGATCATGAAGATGTTGTCGGTTTTTTGGCACTAGAAATATCTGCCGATATCAAGCGATTACATCTTCCCTACTTCATTCCCAAAACTGCTCTTGTCAAACCACCTGAAAATGAATCCGGTTATTCACCAGATATATTGGTGGTCAGTCGCCCCAATCTTGTGAATGAACCACTGTGGAAAAAACAATCTACAGTTACTCAGGGCGCGTCAATCCCCTTGGTGATTGAGGTGGTTAGCACTAATTGGCGTGATGACTATTTCACCAAACTGGGACAATACGAAGCCGTAGGTATTCCAGAATACTGGATAGTAGACTACGCTGCATTCGGAGGTAGGCGTTTTCTTGGCAATCCTAAGCAACCAGCTATCTCGATTTACTCGTTAGTTGAGGGGGAATATCAAGTTAGTCAGTTTAGAGGTCATGACCGGATAATTTCGTCAACATTCCCAGATGTGTCCTTAACTGCTAACCAGATTTTTCAAGCTGGTACTTAGCATCGCTATTCTCGATGTAGGGGTAATTCATGAATTACCCCTACATGAATTACTCTACACAAGGGTCAGGTTTTCATATTTGATAAATTAGTCCATATTATACACATTTGTGAATATTTCTAATATCCTTTTATTACTGAGATACAGGATTTTAGTCATGGCAGAATCTACCAAAACTGTTGTTTTCATTGATCCTAACGTTGCAGACTGGCAGAGTTTAGTTGATGGTGTCGAACCGGGTTCACTCGTGTTTATTCTTGACCCCAGACGAGACGGCATTAGGCAAATTACCGATAAATTAGCAGCACTTACAGACGTTGATAGCCTTCAAATTATCTCTCACGGTGGAGAGGGTAGTTTATCGCTGGGTTCAACTGTGCTGAACTCAGCAAACCTCAATGGTTATAGTTCACAATTGCAGCAGTGGGGTCAATCTCTCACTACCACAGGAGACATTCTGCTGTATGGTTGTGACGTGGCTGGGGGGGTTATTGGTAAAGCTTTTGTCCAGCAAATTAGTCAACTGACTGGGGCAGATGTAGCTGCATCTGATGACTGGACTGGTAGTGCTGCATTGGGTGGAGATTGGTTGTTAGAATATGCGACTGGATTAATTGAAGCGCCTCTAGCTTTGCAAGTTGAGGCAATGGAGGCTTATACTGCTGTTTTACCAAATTATGTCGTAGGTGGATATTACACAAACTGGAGTACATACGAACGTAATTTTCAGGTACAAGATATTCCTGCGGATAAACTTACCCATGTTTTCTACGCCTTTACAAAAATAGAAAATGGAGAAGTAGCACTCACAGATCCTTGGGCTGATATAGAACAGACATTTGGTGGAAAATATACTTGGCAACAGTCACAGGCAGGACTAGCGGGTAATTTGGCTGAACTCAAAGCCTTAAAACAAAATAATCCTAATCTGAAAACCATGATGTCTGTTGGAGGTTGGACACTTTCTAGTCCCTTCTCTGACGCTGCTTTAACCGACTCTTCACGTACCAAATTCGCAACTTCTGCGGTGCAGTTAATGGTTAAATATGGTTTTGATGGATTGGATATTGATTGGGAATACCCTGTTGGTGGAGGAGAAGCAGGAAATATCAACCGTCCAGAAGATAAACAGAATTACACTTTATTGCTACAAACATTACGGCAAGAGTTAAATAAACAACAAGCTATAGATGGGAAACAATATCAGCTTACCGTTGCTTCTCCAGCTAGTTCTTCGACTATGGCTAATTTTGAGTTAGCACAAATCTCCCAATACATCGATTTCTTCAATCTGATGGCCTATGATTATCATGGCTCTACGTTTGAATCAACCACTAACCATAATGCTCCTTTATATGCCGGCTTCGGGCAGCAATCTATAGACTCTACCATACAGGGTTATCTGAATGCGGGGGTTGCAGCGGAAGATATAGTTCTAGGCGCACCTGCTTATGGATATGGTTGGGCTGGTGTACCTAATATAAAAAACGGATTATTACAGTCATCTAGTGGTAAGGCTAGTGGAACTTGGGCAACTGGTGTTTATGATTATAAAGATTTGTATAATAAACTCCAAACTCAACCAAGTGTGTATACCCGTTACTGGGATGATATTGCAAAAGTTCCCTATATTTACAGTCCTACCGACCAGGGTGGAATGTTTAGTTCCTACGAAGATAGTCAGTCAATTGGCATCAAGACTAACTATATCAAAGACAAAGGGTTAGGAGGGATGTTCTTTTGGGATCTTTCTAGTGATCTAGTCGGAAATCATAATGATTCGTTAGTTAATAACGCTTACAAATATTTAACTTTGGGTCAAAATTTCGGTGGTTCTCCCACCATCACCCTAGCGGTATCACCCAGTAGCGTCTTAGAAAACGGACCTAACAACCTGATTTACACCTTCACCCGTACAGGAGCAACAACCAACTCCTTAACCGTTAACTATAGCATCGCCGGTACTGCTGGCAGTAGCGACTATACAGGTGCAACACCAGGAACAGGAAAAACCATCACCTTTGCTGCCGGTGCAAGTACAGCCACTTTAACTATTGACCCCACAGGTGATAGCACTCCAGAAAGCGATGAAACCGTTGCTTTAACTCTCGCTTCAGGAACAGGTTATACCATTGGTACAAATACCGCCGTCACGGGAACTATTACTAATGATGATGTTGTTTTACCCACCATCACCCTAGCGGTATCACCCAGTAGCGTCTTAGAAAACGGACCTAACAACCTGATTTACACCTTCACCCGTACAGGAGCAACAACCAACTCCTTAACCGTTAACTATAGCATCGCCGGTA
>NZ_JACJPU010000033.1:0-60488 GCF_014696235.1 Sphaerospermopsis sp. FACHB-1194
GGTAATTTATAGCCATCTATAATTTACCTGTTTTGTTTTGCTTTGTTTTTATCCTCTATTTTCTGACTTTTTTCCTAGACTTTAAATTTTTCCTTTACGATCGCTTGACAATCAAGACAGTCGCTACGATTACCACAGGAAATGATCATGCTGTTTTAGCGAAGTATAAAAAAAATCTTAAATAAACAATAAATTTTTACATTGATGATACTATAATTTCAAATGTTTTACCTGGGTAAAACGCCAAGATTGTAAAGTTTTATTGCAGGATTCAACACTTGTGTCAAAAACCATTATGATGATATAATTAAGTCACCTTATTTATTATCTACTTAATATATATACTTGATTAGGAATTGATAACATTTTTTGTATAACGATTCTTTCTGCAATTTCTCTCACAATAGGAACTACTACAGTATTTCCTAATAAATCAAATGCTTTATTAATAGGTAAATTAATCTGATAATCTTCAGGAAAACCAAACAATCTTAACCCCTCTCTCACGGTTAAACATCTTATACCATCCCCATCAACTATTGCTAATTTCTGCATATCTGTCGCTACTAATGTGGGTGCAATGTCTTGAGGATCGAGAATTTTATTAACAGGAAAACTCAATTTTCCCACTACTATATTATAACCTTTGGGTAAATCATATCTATATTCTCGTTTTTTCACTTTGTTACCATTTTTATTCACTACTTCTTGAATATCTTTTGGATGTTCATATTTTAAATAACCTTTATTTGCTAAATCATCTAACATTTCTGCTAGGTTAGCATGAGGATAAAAAGTAGCAATTTCATCTACTGTTAAGGGTATTCCATCCATCCAGTGAATCCCTTTTTTCGCAGACCATATTTTTCTTCTTCTTTGTTTTAACAATAAGTTCAATAATTCCTTTTGTGCTAAACTCACACTTCCTTTTAATTCTAAATCCCAACTGTGAATATTATCTTCTCCTCCTCTTTTATCTCTGATAGATTTCCCATACAGTTGTTCAATAGGATAATTTTGTAGGAGGTTTTTCACAAAATTAGTCTTTAAAGTTGGACAACCTGTGTCTAAAATATCTAATAGTCTAGGTTTAGCATTTTTAGAAAATGTTAAAGAAATAGCATTATTTTTAGTTCCCACTATATACACTCTTTTTCTATCTTGAGGAATACCAAAATTTTGGGCATTTAAAACATTATATTTTACCTGATAACCTAATTTTTCTAATTGATTGATAATAGTTGCTAATGTTCTTCCCTGTTCATGTTGTACTAAACCTTCCACATTTTCTAATAAAAAACCAAAAGGTGATTTATCTTCGAGAATACGTTCAATTTCAAAAAACAGCGTTCCTCTAGTATCTAAAAATCCTTGTCTTGTTCCTGCACTACTAAAAGGTTGACAAGGAAAACCCCCCAGTAAAATATCAAAATCAGGGATTTCCTGAGTTGATATTTCTGTAATATCACCCCAAATTTTATCTTCTTTAAAATTATCTTGATAAACTTTAATTGCTGAGGTTTTTATTTCTGATGTAAAAACACACTCGCTTTTAATTCCTGAATTTTCACACGCTTTTTCTAAACCTAAACGCATTCCTCCAATTCCGGCAAACAAATCAATAAATTTAATAGTCTTTAACATAGAGTTACGAACGTAAAAATATTTGAGATTTTTATCTTATTATTAATTGGATTATTTGTAAATACTTTTTAAGAATTTATTTTGTCATGCTTGACATTCAGCAATAAACATCCCATCTTTATCTTGAAATATCGTAATGATAAATTTCATAATGTTTTTATTTGATTTATCAATTTAATTGTACTGTAAATGTGTTGGGTTGCGCGGTGCTTAACCCAACCTACGTTTTTAAGTTTCTAAACTGTCACACCTTCTAATTGTTCATCACTCAATTCATACAACTGACGCAATTTTTCCAACCTATTACCATCAGCATTCCATAAACCGCGCCCGTGTGCTTCCAACATTCTACTAACAATATTTCTAAAAGCTTCCGGGTTTGCTTTGCGTAACTTTTCCGCCATTTCTGCATCTAAAGCATAAGTATCCGCAGCTTGTTCATAAACCCAATGATCTCGAAAATCAGCAGTTCCACCCCAACCTATTAAAGCCGTCATTCGTTGGGAAATTTCAAAAGCACCACCAGAACCTTGGTTAGCCATTGCTTCCGCCCATTTAGGATTTAATAACTTAGTTCGGTACTCCATTCTTAACAAATCATCTAAATTTCTAGGGGTGGTATCCTTAGAAAAACTTTCCACAAAACTAGCTGTAACTTTTTTCCCGCTTTGTTGTTCAGCCGCTTTTTTTAAACCTCCAGTATTAGCGTAATATTCCTGAATATCAGTTAAACCATATTCAACAGAATCTATTTCTTGAACAATGCGATCGCTCGTTTTTAATAATGTCTGCAAAACCTCCGGCCTAGCTTGTCCTTTATCCTTTCTTCCATAACTAAAAACATTGCGACTTTCCCAAGTTTTACCCAACTCCTCGCCATTTTCCCAATTACCATCAACCACTCTATCATTAACCAAAGAACCAAAATCACCAGAGGGGTTAGAAAACAATCTTGCTGAGGAATTTTCCACACCTTGCGCTTTTAATTCTAAAGCGTGTTTTCTAATAAAATTCTGTTCTTCCGGTTCATCAACTTCCGCAGCACGTCGAAATAAATCATCCAATAATTCAATAATATTCACAAAACTATCACGGAAAATACCAGATAAATTTCCTAACACATCAATGCGCGGATGTCCCACATCAGAAAGAGGTTTTAAATCATATCTTACTATCCTTCCCGTACCCTCCTTAACAGGTTCAGCACCCACCAATTCTAACAGAATACCAAGAGATTCACCCTTAGTTTTAATAGCATCCAAACCCCACAATAAAACCGCCACAGTTTCAGGATATTTCTGATGTTCTGCTAAATGCTGATCAATAATCTTCCGTGCAATTTCCCTACCTCTTTCATAAGCAGCAGGAGAAGGCATTCTATAAGGATCTAAAGCGTGAATATTTCTCCCAGTAGGTAACACACCCGCCCCATCCCTCAACAAATCTCCACCCGGTGCAGGAGGAATAAACTCACCATTTAAACCCCGCAAAAGATTCGTCAACTCATCAGTAGATTGATTCAACAAACTTGTAATTATTTTCTCTTCTTCTTCTCTTCTTTCTTCGAGTCCTTCGCGTCTTTGCGGTTCGTTCTCTTCTCCAAAAAAAGCATCCAAATAACCCTTTAACTCCTCCTCACTTGGCGCTTCACCTAAAGTATGTAAACCAGAAGAAAACAACCGATTTTCTAACACCTGCAAATACTCATATAACTTAATTAAATAATCATCAAAAGCATGACCACTAAACATCCTGACATTTTCCGGCGTAAAAGCAATACCCAATTTTTTCGCATCATCAAAAGGACAATCAACATCCAAACCAGTATCAACAATTTTCTTACAAATACCTTCTTTTAGCACATAATTCTTCTTTGGATCTTCCCGATATTCTGCTATTAAATCCCGTAAACTTACCAACTCCTTATATAAACCCGCCCGTCCATAAGGCGGCACATTATGAGAAATTAAAACCCCATAACCACGACGTTTAGCTAAAATTGATTCTGAAGGATTATTAGCAGCATAGATATATAAATTTGGCAGATTTCCTAACAGAATATCCGACCAAGAATAACCAGTATTTCCTAAAGGTGAACCAGGCAACCATTCCACAGTTCCGTGCATTCCAAAATGGACAATTGCATCAGCTTGAAATTCATTTTGCAACCACTTATAAAAAGCAGCATATTGAGGATGGGGAGTTAAATCTCGCTCAAACATTAACCGCATCGGGTCGCCTTGTATTCCTAAAGGTGGCTGAACACCTATCCAAACATTTCCTAATGTTACACCTCCAAGATGTAATTCATCGCCATAGGTTTTAATTCCTGCACCTGTTAAAGATTTCCATTGTTTTTCAATTTTAGAAGTGCGGAGATATCCTAACCATTTTTCTAATTTTCTAGCATTGACAGTATTAGCATCTGTGGGGAAAGGTTTATCTTTTTCCCAGGTTTCCATTTCTTCATCTATTGCTTTTACTTGTTTAATTAATTCCTCTCCATCTTCAGGAATTTTCCCTACTGTATAACCTTGTTCTTTAAGTGCATGAAGTAATTTAATTAAACTGCGAGGAACATTTAATAAAGCAGCAGTTCCTACAGCACCATAACCAGGAGGAAAACCATATAAAATTATGGCAATTTTTCTTTCTGATGCTAATTTTTGACGTAAAGAAACCCAATTTTTAACTCTATCAATTAACCTTTGTACTCTTTCTGGAACTAAATAAATATCTTCACCAACTAAACCACCTAAAGGTATAGTATCAATTGCCCCATCTAATTCAGGAAGTGCATATAAAACTACACTTTGTAAACCGCCAATTCCTTGACGAGTCCATGAATGAATATCTTGAATTAATAAAGGTGCAGCGACAATATAGGGAATATTTTTAGCAGTTAAAATGCGTTTTGCAACTTCTATTTGTCTTCCTGCTTCCATTGAACCCGCAGGTCCACCAACTAAAGGAAACCCAATTGTAGAAATGATCGCATCAACTTTGACTGCTGCTGAAGAAAGGGAAGGAGTTTCAATATTTCCTTGTTGTCTTTGTTGGGTTTCATAGTCGGTTGTCATCCAGTCACGCACAGCAACATGACCTTCAACTCCGTTAATAAAAATTGGTAAAGGTATTAAACCCGAATCTTCAAATTTTCTGATTAATTGGGGGATATAATTCTGTTTTGTAATGACGTGCTTTCTATAAAGTAAAATTCCGATAACTGGGGACTGGTGACTGGGGACTGGTGACTGGGTAATTTTATTCTTTTCTTTCTCCTGACTCCTGACTCCTGACTCCTGACTCCTTTTTTCATACCACTCCAAATATGCTTTTGGTGATGTAAAATACCCTGGATAGTCGGGATGTAATAAACCCATGTTGGGGGTTTCGATAGGTGCAGGAATATCACCGACTTGTAAATCTAAGTATTTTTCCGCAAGTGTCCAAAATAAAGCTGCTACATTTTCCGTTCCTCCTGCGTTCCAGTAACCGTAGATAATGAGCCAGTTTCGGAGGTCTTGGACTTTTTGTACTGGTACGAATTTTAATAGTTTTGGTCCAATTTTTAAGAAACTTATATAACCTGCGAGTTTGTCTTCTTCTTTACCATTACTGAATTTATCGAGTATGAATTTAACAGGTTTAGGCATTCCTTTAGGTTTATCACCGATAGAAAACGCGCCTATTTGGGTTAAACTCATTAATTCTAATGCTGATTCAAAAATAAGCCGGATGGGAATGTTAGCAATATGTTCTCTTAACCATAAAACTTGGTCATAATCGAAAATTAAACTGCCAAAAAATACATCAGCACCTTGAAGTGCGGCTTGTACCTCGTCTGGGTTGGTGGTAATATTGCGATCGCTAAAAACGCGAATATCTAACTCAGGACAGCGAGAAACAGCCAAAAAAGCCGCTTTTCGGTACAAATCAGCGTTAAACGATTCAAAACCAGCAATTAAGACAATACGTTTCATGTCACTCAGTTACGAAATCTTTCTTTACTTTGATCTTAAACATTGTTGCGGACTAATGGGGGAATATCTACCTAAAGAGTAGAATATCTCATTTGCCTATTGAAACTGAAGTTAAGATGGATTTACCTTTTTTCACTGTATTGGGAAATTTACAAGTTACATTGTGATTACATAAATATCTAGTTGCTGTCGATTTTGAGCAATTATAATATGTGATATCATAATTCTGGTTTTTGACTAGAAAAAATCCCAAACAAGCCCATTTTCTTAATTAAATCTTTTCTGTTGAAAGTACGTTGAGGATACACCATGAAATTTGGAATTGATATGGGACATAATTGTCCTCCAGATACGGGAGTAAGAGGTATTAAATTTGAAGATAACTTAACTATGGACGTGGGAAATAAAGTTATAGCTAAGTTAAAAAGCTTAGGTCATGAAGCAATATCTTGTACACCAAATAGTGCCAGATCAGTTAGTCAATCTCTGGGTAGACGTTGTGATATAGCTAATAGAAACAAAGTTGATGTTTTTGTTTCTATTCATTTTAATGTCTTTAATGGGCAAGCTAATGGAACAGAAGTATTTGCTATGAGTGATGCTGGGAGAAAAATCGCCCAACCAGTATTAGATGAAATTATCAAGTTAGGATTTTTTAATCGCGGTGTCAAGAATGGTTCTCACCTGTACGTGATTAGAAATACAAATATGCCAGGTATTCTCATAGAATGTTGCTTTATTGATTCCGCGAAAGATATGCAACTTTATGATGGGGAAGCAATGGCCAATGCTATTGTTACAGGGTTAACTGGTAAAGTGGTATCTTCTCCTGTAAACATAGTAGGAGATGAGGAACAAAATACAGATACCTCTGTTCTCAGATTGCAACAAACTTTAAATCGACTGCAAATAACTGATAGAAATAATAGGCGTTTGGATGAGGATAATATTATTGGACCTGCCACAACTTCTGCTGTAGAGAAGTTTCAAAGAATTGTGGGAATTATTCCCAGTGGAATGGCAACTAGCACTACATGGAATGCCATTAATCAGATATTATCAAAACGATTAGTGCAAGGAAATCAAACCACCGGACCAGTAATGAGATATATACAACATCGTGTAGGTACTGTTGCAGATGGTATTTATGGTCGCAATACAGAAGCGGCAATTAAGAGATTTCAACAGCAAAATGGTTTAACTGCTGATGGTATTATTGGTCCTGCAACTTGGCAGAAATTAATAGGTTAATGAACAATTGATAGTTGATAGTTGATAATTAATAATTAATAATTATCAATTATCAATTATCAATTATCAATTGATAAAGATGGCAATATTGTTAGATATAAATTCTGTCTCGTTTCTGGTTTTAAATATTGCTGTTGTAGTGGTTGCCACTGCTGCCATAATTGGTAACGATTTACAGCTAATAAAGTTATTAGACCACTTATTTGCTCGTTAATTTCTGACTTAAAGATATTTTCCAGCCACTCATTTAAAACCATGCTATCTTGCAGCATTCCCAAAATTTCTTGGATACTTTTTACCTGTGAAATATGTGTGGTAAAAGCTTCACCGTATAAATCAGTAAATAATTCCATTTGATAGCGAACTCTTTTAGCTTGTTTTCGCAAATCATGAAGAATTTTCCCTTGATTTTTCAGATTTTTTTCTAACTCTTCCGGTGTCCAGTTGCTTTGTACAACTACTTCTGAGTTTACAACTTGAGTACCAACCATCCATCCTGGATGCAATAATAATTTACTGACTTCAGGTAACAGTAAATCTGGTAGCACTTGCTGAATTGGCAAATCTGCTAATGGTTGATAACTAGGCTTTTCTAACCATTGTTGAAAATGATTTTTCAAAGATTTATAAGTTTCATCTTTCAATATTTTTTGCACCTGGGAAAAAGCAACTTCCCGTTGTTTGGCTAAAGTAGAAAAAGCTATCTCTAAAGATGCTTGTTCCTTTGGAAGTAAATGTGGTTTATAATTATTTTCCAGTATCTCTTTTAAGACATCCAAATCTCGGAGATTTCCTAGTATTCTGGCAATTTTACCAATATTTTTATCGCTGGCTGATTTGGGTAAATTTAAACATAGCTCAAACCGACTAACTGCTGTACGTAAACGACGCATTCCCACACGCATTTGGTGTAGTGCTTCTGGATTTTCGTCTTTTTTAACTGATTTTTCCCATTTTATGGTTTTGTGAAAGTGTTTTTCGATTGCTTGATATGCACAATTTCCTAGACTTTTGACTGTGGGTGTTGTGGCTAAGTTCATAGGTTATATCAATTCACTATCTCATCATATTTTTGCATCATAGCAGTAGCGAAAAATTGAAATCTATTATTTTATAGACTTTTTAACAACATTGGCTGCTAGTTATTTGATATGTAATTATTCAGATAATCTCATTTTTAAAGATTTTAAAGATTGGTAGAAATAGCCTGTACCGGACAAGTGGGAATACATTGTTCACAAACAATACAACGCGATCGCGTAAATGTAAGTTGATATGTATCTGGGTTGAGAGAAAGAGCTTCCGTTGGACAAACTCCAGTACACAAACCACAGTCAACGCATAGATCATCATCAATGACAATTTCACCTAAATTATGGGAAACACTGATGTGTTGCGATCGCATCCACTCAATAGCTGCATCTAGTTGATCAATATCCCCCAATAATTCCACTACCAGTTTACCAATTTGATTAGGGGCCACCTGAGCGCGGATAATATTCGCCGCAACATTAAAATCTTTTGCCAGTCGGTAAGTGACAGGCATTTGAATTGCACGTTTAGGAAAAGTCAGGGTGACTCGTTTTTTCATGGGTAAAAAACTAAGTTTTGCTAAACTAGATGATGAAACTGCTTAATAAGTCTTAATAAATAAATTATGAGTACAGATGCACCATTTAATGCTCCTACCAAGCCTGAATCTACATTGGGCAAGCGTTTGAGAAACTTCCTCATTGTTATTGTAGCGATCGCCCTGAGTGCTGCCCTATTTTTAGGACTGCAAACCCAGACAACCTCAGTTTCTCTCACCGAACTAGATGCTGCATCCACACCCTTAGAAGTTGCAGTTAGCAATAATAAACCCAGTTTAGTAGAATTTTATGCAGATTGGTGTACAGTCTGCCAAAAAATGGCACCCGACATAGCCGAACTCAAACAACAATATGCAGACAAATTAAACTTTGTCATGCTGAATGTAGATAATAACAAATGGTTGCCAGAAATGCTCAAATATCGAGTAGATGGTATTCCTCACTTTGTATTTTTGGGTAAACAAGGAGAAAGTATAGCCGAAGCTATTGGTGACATACCCCGTTCCATCATGGCCAGCAACTTAGAAGCTTTGGTAAATGGTTCTCCCCTACCCTACGCGCAAATGAGTGGTAAAACTTCCAAATTTTCCGCCCCAGTATCAACAAATAGTCAAGATGATCCCCGCAGTCATGGAGGGTAACTGGGGACTGGGTAATAGGTAATTGATAATGGGTAATTGGTAATTGATAATTACTTATTACTCATTACTTTTTTGATCTAAAATGCCGCTTTCAACCATTAATTTTGGCCAGATTAATAAAAAGAAACCCATCCAACTTAATACAGGGATAGCAACAATAATTGTCAACCATATAAGTTTGAGTATTAACCAACTACCGCCAATTAATGTGATACCTGTGAGGATAATTGACCAAGGTTGACACCACCAAGGTTTATAATTCCAAGGATTGATAGTTTGTTTTTCATTCATCCTAGTAAATCCATAGTTAAGAAATTGGATTTTATTTAAAACAATTAATAGTATCAATATTTAGTATAATACTAAAAGGTAAATTTAGCAAATAAATCAAAGATACAATATGATTGGGGTTGCAATTGTTGGTACTGGTTTTGGTCAAAAAGTACATATTCCCGCATTTCAAGCACATCACAAAACCCAAATAACTGCGGTTTATCATCGAGATATCAACAAAGCAAAAATCATTGCAGAAAATAATAATGTTCCTCATTTTAGTGATAACTTCACTGAAATTATCAATTTACCAGAAGTAGACGCTGTGAGTATTTCCACACCGCCATTTTTACATTATAAAATGGGGAAACAGGTATTAGAAGCTGGTAAACATCTGTTATTAGAAAAACCTGTAACTTTAAACGCAAATGAAGCTAAAGAATTATATCAATTAGCCAAAACTAAAAATGTCATTGCCACAGTAGATTTTGAATTTCGCTTTATTCCTGCATGGCAATATTTTCAGCAGTTGTTAAATACAAATTATGTGGGAAATATTCGGTTAATAAAAATTGACTGGTTAGGTTCTTCTCGTGCTGATACATCCCGTCCTTATAATTGGTATTCTCGTAAAGATCAAGGTGGTGGGGTATTGGGTTCTTTAGGTTCTCATGCTTTTGATTATATTAACTGGTTATTTGGACCAGTTAGGAAATTAAATGCTTATTTTAATACAGCTATTTCCCAAAGAATTGATCCTGTAAATGGGGAATTAAAAGCAGTAAATACAGATGATAATTGTTTGATATCTTTGGAATTAACAAATGGTATACCATGTCAAATTGCTATTAGTGCAGTAGTTCATGCACCCCGACCCCATTGGATAGAAGTTTATGGAGATAAAGGAACATTAGTTTTAGGAAGTGAAGAACAAAAAGATTATATTCACGGGTTTAAAGTTTGGGGTTCTCAAGTTGGGGGAAGTTTAACAGAAATGGAAATTCCTCAACAATTATTATTTCCTCAACATTATGCTGATGGTCGAATTTGTTCATTTTTAAGAGTTGTAGATCAATGGGTGACAGGAATTGAAACTCAAAAGGAGATTATACCATCTTTAAAAGAAGGGGTTTATTCTCAATTATTGATGGATTTATCTCATCAATCACATGATTCTAGAATGTGGGTAGATGTTCCAAGTTTAGGAGAGTTTTTAGCTGAATAGTTAACTGTAGTGAGGAATTTATTCCTCCTTTGAGGACTGAAGTCCTCACTACGAAAATAATAATAGATAGTAATCAATCGGATGCTCGCCGCAGATGACCTTTAGCTTTTAAAGATCACGTTTGAGAGGTCTGCTCCAACGCATTGTTAGGCTTCTGTCTTTGGGCAATTTGCATGAGCAGCCGGAGTGCTTCATTAACCGCTTCACTTGTTGGAAATGCTTGAGCAACATCAGGATCGAGTAACACTACATTCGTTCCTGCCTTGTAGCGTTCGACATATTTCCCTCTAACACCACCCTGCATCTTGCTAAAGTCATACTCAGGTCTTAAGTCGTCTTCTAGTTCGTGGTTACTCTCCATCTTCATAAAACCTCCTTTCATTTCGGGTTGCCTCTCGCGCGCTAATAATCCGAACTCGATTTACTCGATCTGTATGAGGGACTATCAAGATACGATTGGTACTTGATAATCCAATGATAACGTAACGCTCCTCGCCAAAAGAGTGATCTGGGTCAGGAAATGTCACAGATAAAGGATCGTTAAAAACAGTAGATGCTTCCTTGAATGAAACACCATGCTTTTTCAAGTTTGAGTTCGCTTTGTCTGGATTCCATTCAAACTGCATCTAAACAATACTTAGTTACTATAATTCAAAATCTGAGTTTAGCATTAAAAAAGTGCATTACATTACATTTCATTGAGCCACCCAATCGGCGATCGCCTTAAAATTTAAAATTTATCGCAATATGCCCACAGAAACTTACACTAATAGCGATCGCTCTAGAAAATACTCTAGAAAATACTCTAAAAAATGCTTAATACACATACACCAACAATGATAATAATACAACCTAAGAATCTATGTTTAATATTTTTTTCATGAAAGAGGAAATAGCCATATCCTACAGTCATCAATAAACTGCTTTGTTTTACCGCCACGGAATTTGCTGCTACTGTAGATGCGATCGCCATCACATGACACCACATATCAAGTGCTTTTAAGCTACCTAATAAAACCAATTTATAGAAATTACTTTTTAACTTAGAAAACCAATTAGGAGAGCATAAAATTACAATAGGCAAAGTCATTATAGCTGTACAAAAATAGAGAGAAGCTGAGAAAAATAATGGCGAGGAATTTGTTGCCCCAATTTTATCAAAAGAAGTAGTTAAAGCCCAGAGAAAAGCTACTATTAACATTAATTGAGAAGATTGGGTAGTCATCAAAGATTTTAACGGTGCGAGATAATTGTTCTCCTTGGGCTTTATATTTAAAAAATATGCACCAAAACAGATTAATAAAATACCTATAAGTTGTGATTTTGCAGGAAACTCATTGAGAATTAAAGGAGAAGCGATCGCTAAAAATAACGGCGAAAATCCCATTAACGGTATAGTTAAAGATATATCTCCAAAACGCAACGCCCTCATATATAAAATGCCGCCAATAGTAGATAGAGTAGCATCAGCTAACAAAGCCCACCAAAAATCTTTCCCGATGGTAGGTATTGGGTTAGGTGATAATAACAACCAAGGAATATAAATAATTAGAGTAAATGCCCTTAGCGCCCAGGCAACTAAATACTCATCTAAGGGTTGATTGCCTTTATTTGTCACAACTTTACTAAAGACATCTCGCAGAGATTCAAAGGTAGCCGCCGCCAGTGAGAAGTATAGCCAAGTCATAGATTCAGTAAATGTAGGGTGTGTTAACGTCAGCGTAACTTTCCAACAACCTCTTAGGGTTTGCTGAGAAAGTCTTTTTGTGGGAATGGGGAATAGGTAATAATGGGGAAACATAAAATTAATTACCCAATCACCAATCACCAATTATGCAAGTAATACCAGCAATTGATTTATTAGAAGGTCGTTGTGTACGCCTATATAAAGGCGACTATGCACAATCGCAAGTATACAGCGAAAACCCCGCCGAAACTGCGAAAATGTGGGTAGACCAAGGTGCAACAAGATTACACTTAGTTGACTTAGATGGGGCAAAAGCTGGTAAAATCGTTAACCTAGCAGCCATTGAAGCCATCTGTAATGTAGTCTCAGTACCCATTGAAGTTGGTGGAGGTTTACGCGATCGCTCTAGTGTTGTACAATTATTTAATCTTGGTGTGCAATGGGGTATCCTGGGAACTGTAGCAGTCGAACAACCCCAGCTAGTCCAAGAACTTTGTCAAGAATTTCCCCAACAGATTATAGTTGGCATAGATGCCCGTAATGGTTTAGTTGCTACACGCGGTTGGTTAGAAACCTCGGAAGTTTTAGCTACCCAACTCGCTACCCAAATGCAAGAATTAGGTGCAGCAGCTATCATCTACACCGACATCAACCGTGATGGTACATTACAAGGACCGAATTTAGACGCATTACGAGAACTCGCAGCAGCAATTTCTATACCCGTCATCGCTTCTGGTGGTGTTAGTTCTGTTACCGATTTGTTAAGTTTATTATCTTTAGAACCCCAAGGAGTCACAGGTGTAATTGTGGGTAAAGCTTTGTATACTGGGGATATCTTGTTAAATGAAGCTTTAAAAGCCATTGGTCCTGGACGTATTCAAGATATTCCACCCAATTTGGACTTTTCTAGCTTTGCTTAAATAGGTGACATCAGTAATATCTCTGATAGATTTCGGGAATAATAGATATTGCTGATGTAGATAAAATCGGCACTAAATAAATATTACAGATAAATCTCATGTCTAACCAAAACAGTAATTCCAATCAAAATAACCAAAAAGCGCAAACAAATAATAAAGCCAAAAGTAAAAGACCACAACCACCAAAAGGACTAGGAAAACCAAAGACAGAATAGATTAATTGATAATTGATAATTGATAATTGATAATTATCAATTATTTATTATTTATTATTGATGGTTCTGCATTACATATTATGCTAAATTGCGTTTATCAAAACGATGAACCCCTTGCCACGCAATAAATACTGGCATTATTTAGGGCTTGCTGATAGCGTAGCGTGGCGTTAGCCATATAAATCTGAAAACTTTACAGGTAAAGGGTTTTAGCTATTTTGACTTGTACTGAGCGACTTGTACTGAGCGACTTGTACTGAGCGACTTGTACTGAGCGCAGTCGAAGTAAGTCGAAGTAAGCCGAAGTGCTTTCAAAAAGTGCAAGCTTGTATGAGGTGGCAACTGAAAAACCTTGCATTTAATTCCTACTTAAAGAAAAAATCGTTCCTATCCAACTTATGACTTACGCAAGATGTGACTGAAAACCTTATTCTTGCCTAGGGGTAATTCATGAATTACCCCTACTTTCGTTCCCTTTTGCGTAAGTCCTGCAACTCTTGAAACTGTCACCTGTCACTGGTCTTTCACAGATAACTTTTTCAGCAAACCCAATACCCCGAATTCTAGTCGAGGGAATGTCAATTAACCAGAATAAATCACCAAAGTGGTTGAAAATACTTGTTCATTGCGAGGAAATGTGATTTATGATATATTTGAGTTGTGATATTCAATACAATCAGCCCAAAATAGCTACTCTGCAATCAATGTAGATGATGAGTAGTTAAGCAATTATCAAGACGAGTACAGTCTCAAAACCTTGTGCTATCAATGTATACCACTGAATTAACTAAATATTCTGCTAAAGCGGAACTTGGACAAACTAGCCGCATTCTAGTAGTAGAAGATGAAGAACTCATCCGAGAAATGCTAGTTATGGCTTTGGAAGAAGAAGGTTATGAAGTCATCACTGCTAATGATGGCCGATCTGCTGTAGAGTATCTCAGAAATTGCGGATTCAATTCAGAAGAATCTGCTTTTGATTTGGTAATTTTAGACTTGATGCTACCGCAAATTAATGGATTAGATATTTGCAGGTTATTGCGTCATCAAGGTAACTCAGTACCTATTTTGATTCTCAGTGCTAAGGGTAGTGAAACTGACCGAGTTCTGGGTTTAGAAGTAGGAGCAGATGACTATTTAACCAAGCCATTTAGTATGCGGGAACTGGTGGCTAGATGTCGCGCCCTGCTCCGTCGGCAACGTTTAAGTAATTTACCATCAATACCCGTACTCAAGTATAAAGATATTAGTTTAAATCCTCAAGAATGCCGGGTGTTGGTGCGGGGAAAAGAGGTAAATTTATCACCAAAAGAATTCCGCTTGCTGGAACTATTTATGAGTTATGCTCGTCGAGTATGGTCACGGGAGCAATTGTTAGATCAGGTATGGGGACCTGATTTTCTAGGTGATAGCAAAACAGTAGATGTGCATATCCGCTGGTTACGGGAAAAGTTAGAGCAAGATCCCAGCCATCCAGAGTATATTGTGACTGTGAGAGGTTTTGGCTATCGTTTTGGCTAATTGGTGCATATAGTTGTTAGTTTTGAGTAATTAAATAGCAACTAACGACTCAAATGTTCTTATTGGGATTTCTTCTGGGTTTGGCAGTCGGCCTTGGTTTTTGGCTTTGGCAACAGTTTCAACTCAATAGTTATTTGGAGCGAGTGATCCAGCCTTTAAACTCCCATTCTTATAAAATAGCATTGCCTGTACTCCCCCGCTTACGGCAGGAAATGTCAATGGTGAAGCAACAGCAACAAGATTTGCAGTTGTCATTGCAAACCTACAAAGAACTGCTTGATTCTGCACCTTTAGGATATTTGCAAGTAGATGAGGAAAATCAACTATTATGGTGTAATCAGCAAGCACGGGAAATATTGCATCTGCAAAGGTGGCAACCTGGACAGGTGCGCTTATTGTTAGAGTTGGTAAGGTCTTATGAACTTGATCAATTAATTGAGCAAACCCGTGATTGGCAAAAACCGCAGGTGCGAGAATGGATTTTTCACCCTTCCCGTGATCATGCTAAAGCTATGTTAGAGTTAAAGCCTTTGGCTTTGGAGGCTACCAGTTTACCTTTACCAGCAGGACAGGTAGGTGTATTCTTAGAAAATCGCCAACCATTGCTAGATATGAATCAGCAGCGCGATCGCTCTTTTTCTGATCTCGCTCATGAACTGAGAACACCCCTCACTTCTATTCGTCTGGTAGCAGAAACCCTGCAAAGCCGTTTAGATCCGCCCTTGAATCGTTGGGTGAAGCGTTTGATGCAGGAAGTTGACCGGTTGATTAATTTGGTGCAAAGTTGGTTAGAACTAACACAAATGGAAACTAACTCCACCATGTTGTTACATCTGGAAACGGTGGAAGTGCGATCGCTGATTTTCTCAGTGTGGGAAAATTTAGAGCCATTAGCGCAATATCACAATCTTAATCTTTCTTATTCCGGTTTAGAAAGCATCAGCATCCAAGCTGATAAATCCCGCATTCACCAAGTATTTGTCAATTTATTAGATAACTGTATTAAATACACCCTCCCTCACACTAATATTCACATTGAAGTTAACGTGATTTCTGTGAGTGAATTTATGATGAACGATCATCAATCTCAACTATTGGAAATTAATATCATTGATTCTGGTCTTGGTTTTGCGCCTATAGATTTACCCCACGTCTTTGATCGATTTTACCGAGGAGACAAAGCCAGACACCATGAGCCTGAAAGTAGTGAAACCGCAATTACTGGTAGTGGTTTAGGTTTGTCCATCGTCCGCCAGATTATCATAGCCCACGGTGGCACAATCAAGGCCATGAACCATCCCGAAACCGGTGGTGCTTGGATACAAATTCACCTGCCTCAAGTCATGGCAAACCCACTAAGTGAAGACTATAGTTAAGAATATATAAAATTTTGAGATTAAAGATGTGAAAGCTGTTTTTTATAATCCCAACTTTGAACGACCTGAACCTGAACGCAGCATTAGGCGTTTAGAGCGCGATATATTGCGTATGGGAGCTTTGGTAGAACAATCATTTCGCCTGAGCCATCAAGCTTTATTTAATCGCGATTTAACCGCAGCTGAGAAACTTCCCCGATTAGATAAAAAAATTGACCACTTTTATAGACAAATAGAATCAGATTGTACATCCATGATGACACTGCAAGCACCTACACCTCAAGAGTTACGTTGTTTTAGTGCCTTTATGCAATTAGTACGAGACTTAGAACGTATTGGAGATTATGCCAAGGATTTAGCGGAAATAGCCATTAAAATATTTCCTTATCCACCTCATCCTTGTTTAACAGAGATTGCGCTGATGTCTGACCAAGCCCAAGCAATGTTAGCAACTAGTTTAGTAGCTTTAGCAGATTTAGATGAAGTCAGTGGTCGGCGTATCAAATTTTTGGATGATGCTGTAGATAGTGCTTATGAAAATTTATATCGGATGTTAGCATCCCAGCGAGATGTTCCAGGGATTATTGAGCCAATTCTACTATTAACACTAGCAATTCGCTGTTTAGAGCGAATGGCAGATCACGCTACTAATATTGGACAACGAGTTGCATATATTGTCACAGGACAACGGTAGGCAGGAGGTAGGAGGCAGGGGAGATGGGGAAGAAAATTTTAGATTTTAGAAATGCACAGTTTTTCCAATCTATTCTTCAAAACCCTTGCACTAATTTCTTTCTTTATTAGCCTGTAGCCGATACAAAAAAGCTAACTAATGCTAACAAAAGTCGGCTTTTTCTTCCTGTTTCACCCTAGCAGTGTCGGCACTATCTAGTCCACAGGCTAACACGATCAATCTGACCGCTTCTTGTTTTAAATTAATCGCAGCGTTTAAATCTCTGTCAATCTCAAAGCCACAACTATCACATTTAAACACTCTTTGAGATAATGAGAGTGATGATTTCTTTTCTCCACAACCCCTCAGTCTTGCTACTCGGATAATATCTATCCACAATTACTAACTTACTACCATACAGTTGTGTTTTATATTCTAGCTGCCTTCTGAATTGATAAAAGCCCATATCGGCTATAGCTTTTGATAATTTCCCATTTGCTAACATCCCAGATACATTCAAATCTTCTATCCCTATCACCGCGTGGTTTTTGCTGATATGGGTGGTGATTTTGTGTAATGTATCTTTTCTGATATTGGCTATTTTTTGGTGTAATCTCGCTATTTTGATTTGGGCTTTTCTATAATTATTTGAACCTACTTTTTTATGACGGTTCAAATATTGCATTCTTGCTAACTTTTTCTCATACTTTTTATAACTTTTTACTCCATCAAATACTTCTCCTGTTGATAATATTGCTAGATGATTTATTCCTAAATCAACTCCTACAAACTCCTGATTTTTCTGGGTTTGAGTCGTTTCTATTTCTATTTTCCAAGAGATAAACCATTTATCAGCCTGTTTACTGATGGTGACAGATTTCGGTTTATATCCAGTCGGAAGAATTTCATAAGTTTTTATCCAACCAATTACGGGTACTTTTACCTTTCTGTAGTCAATTTTTATGACACCATCTAAGGTAAAAGAATCATCTCTCCCTTTTTTCTTAAACTTAGGAAACCCTTTACTTTTTTTGAAGAAAGATTTAAAAGCATCTGACAAATATCTTAATGAGTATTGAGGGGCGCATTTAGATACTTCATAATACCAAGGATGGGTAGATTTAATGGCTGCTACTAACCATTTGTGTAAATCTATGGCTGTGGGAAATTTGATTTTTTCTTCTGGTTGCAGTTTGTTATGTAATAATACCTGTTGACAAAGTGCTAACCCTTGATTCCAAGCGTGTCTGGCTACTCCTGCGTGTTGCGCCAGTAGTAGTCGTTGTTGCTTGTTAACTTTGAGTTGGGTTTTGAATCCTAGTAGCATACAGTGATTTTACTGTAATTCTGTCACAAAGCAAAAGATGACAGGAAATTTTCAGTAAATGTGAGTATTTGTTAGTATTGGTTAAGAAAACAGTAACTAGCTACTAACCCTTGATATATCTTGCTTTTTACCTGTAAAGTTTTCATATTTATTCAGCAAACCCTAAATAACATACATTTCACTAAAAGCTTACCTATTCTTAAACTTTTAATATTACAGTCAATGCAAGATAGCGTAAAAATATCTTCCATCTAAAATCTATTAACCCAAGTTGCTAGTTAGGAATAGGAGTCAGGAGTCAGGAGAAAGAATGAATTATAATGGTGTTCCCTGCTTTTTTGCTGTCTACGTATCCTTCTTACTTTGATTTGAGAGCCTTTCTTGCAGAACTAGCAACTTACGTTATTTAAATTTATACCTATTATACCCATCTAACTAAAAATGATGTTTTCCACAACTGAAACCCTCATCTACCCTAAAAACAAACATTTAAACCAACAAATATTTACTCGTCGGTCAATAATTCCAGTCAGCAATGATGTATTGTGGCGTATTGATCGAGGGTTAGTTCGTACCTTGACTTGGAATGAAGATGGAACATATATCACCTTGGGTTATTGGAGTTTAGGAGATATAGTTGGCTATCCTTTGTCAAAAGTCAACCCCTACCATATTGAGTGTTTGACCAGTGTAGAAGCGACTTTGATACCGCCCCATCTCTGGCATGAAGAGATAAAGGCATTATTGCACTACATTCAGCAAACAGAGGAACTTTTAAGCATATTACATCGTAAGCCAACTTCTCTAAAGTTGTGGAAATTTTTGGTGTGGTTGAGTGAAAAATTTGGTCGGGATATAGAACAGGGTAAGTTGATTGATTTAAATCTTACACATCAAGAGATATCAGAGGTGTTGAACACAACGAGAGTCACAGTTACACGACTATTGCAGAAATTTGAGGAAGAAGGAAAAATATCACGTCATAGACGCAGTGTTGTGCTGAATTTACAGACCCAATTAACCAGTATTTCTTCCAAAAATTAACTTAAAATATTAATTTGAGACTTGTGCTGGATACCATAAATAATATATAGTGAATACAAAGAATTTTATGTGTAAATGCCCTGAAAACTTCGGGTATTTTATCATAATCATCAAAATTCCTTAGGTGTGAGTGAAAGTAAAAACATGACAAAACTATTTTGGAATGTTCTAAAAGTTAGTCCAGTTATTGCAGCTACCTTGCTGTCTGCTAACAGTGCCTTAGCAAACGAAGTCAATCAACAAGCAACCAGTGTTGCACAGTTATCTCAAGAAGCTAATAGCATCGGTCAAGTAACATCCGTTTCTCAATTTTCCGACGTGCAACCCACTGACTGGGCGTTTCAATCTTTGCAGTCATTAGTTGAGCGTTACGGTTGTGTTGCAGGTTATCCTAATGGTACTTTCCGCGGTAATCGTGCTTTGAGTCGGTATGAATTTGCAGCAGGTTTGAATGCTTGCTTAGACCGAGTTAACGAATTGATTGCTACAGCTACCGCTGATATGGTAAGCAAGGAAGATTTAGCTACCTTGCAACGATTACAAGAAGAGTTTTCTGCTGAACTAGCAACTCTGCGTGGTCGTGTAGATGCTTTAGAAGCTCGTACTGCTGAGTTAGAAGCTAATCAGTTTTCTACTACTACCAAGCTGAGAGGGGAAGCGATTTTCAGTGTGTCTCAGGCTTTTGGGGATAAACAAGCTGATCAAGACAACAACCCCAATAACAATCCTAATTTAGACAGCAACATAACTTTCTCCAACCGGGTGCGGTTGAGTTTAGAAAGCAGCTTCATGGGTACTGATGTGTTGCAAACCCGTTTACAGGCTGCCAATATTGGTCAGAATGATACTGAAACCAATACTAATATGACTCGCTTGGGTTATGACACCACCAGTACCAATAACAGTGTTTCTGTCGACAAACTCAACTACGCTTTCAACTTTGGTGAAAAAATCCGTGTCAGGATTGACGCTGTTGGTGGGGAGTTGAACGAAAACGTGAACGTTTTCAACCCTGACTTCAGAAGCAGTGGTACAGGTGCGCTATCCCGTTATGGACGTTTCAGCCCCATCTATCGCCTAGCTGGTGATGGTGCAGGTATCACTGTTAACGTTAATCCTCAAGGACCATTGACTTTAAGTGCAGCTTATTTTGCTAGAGGTAGAAATCAGGCTGCTGATCCTGCTATTGGCGAAGGTTTGTTTGATGGTAGTAGCACTATTTTTGGTCAGTTAGCATTCAAGCCAAATAAAGCCTTAAATCTAGGTTTCACCTATGCTCAATCTTATCAGACTGCTGGTGATGTAAACTTATTGGGTGGCACAGGTAGTGCAGCAGTAAATAACAATCCTGCTGTTCCTGTTGAATCTAACAACTACGGCTTACAGTTTACCTTTAACCCCAGTGCTAAAATTACATTAGGCGGCTGGGCTGGTTACACAACTGCTAATACTGTCACTGGTCCTGCTCAAAGTGCAGATATTTGGTACTGGGCAGCGACATTAGGGTTGAAAGATTTGGGTAGAGAAGGTAACACTTTGGGTATAATATTTGGTCAACCTCCTAAAGTTACTGGTCGCGAAGTTGCTGGTACATCAGTAAATGGAGAACCTAGCACTTCTTACCATTTAGAAGGTTTGTATAAGATGAAGGTTTCCGATAACATTCTGATTACTCCTGGTTTGTTGGTGATCTTCAATCCTGAACACAACGATAAGAATGACACCATTTATGTAGGTACTTTGCGTACTACCTTCAGCTTCTAAGTTGAGTTAGTTGTGATGTAGGCGTTTGATTAAACCTACAAATTTTAACCCGCCTCAGGGCGGGTTTTTGTTTGGGAAATTGTCAGAATCAGGATTTCCAGGATTAAAGGATGAACAGGATTAAAACTAGGATTTTCTCACCTGTTACCAAATTACCCATAGAACTTACCTTTGGTAACTAGCCGTAGGTAGGTGATCGCCTCAACTAAGCCACGGTTTTTACTGATTTAATACCCTGGCTGCATTTTTGAACCAACAACCAACGGTCAGAATCTTGATCTAATGCTGGTTTGAGACGGAAATTAAATACTTCTTCCCATACTTCTAGACCATACTGACGTACAAAATCAGCTTCTAAAATTTTGAATTGTTGCCAGTTGCGATCGCTAATTGCATTCAGCATAGGAACAATAGTATTTATAGGCACTTGAGTAGCTGTTTCACTCATTTGGGTAATCCTCAAAAATACAGATTATTGGCAGGGGTTCATCTTCTGTGTTGATAATCTCGACTAATCGCTTACCTTTGCTTCTAGCAAGTTTTATACAACGCTCCTCCGTTGATGCTGCTCATCTGTCATGCTGATTTTTGTGGGCTGTTTTGTTTATTTTGGGAATCAGTAGTTGTATATTTGCTGTCTAAACTTGCTGTAATTCTTGTGCAAATTGAAGTCTGGGTAATGGTTCTAGTGGAGTAACCACAGGGGAGTAGTGACAATAACAAATCACTACTGATTCAAACCCACCCACAGGTAAATTAGGTACATATTCCTCAACTCTTGTCACTTCCCAATCACCTACCCTGCTATGGGTACTCGCACCTGGAAATTGAGGATCAATAAATTTTTCAACTGTGTGAAAATCTCTTAGTCTGTATCCTGGTTGGGGAATTGGTTTTTTGGAACCATCGTAATGTTCTGCAAGTATATCAGTACAAGCACCTGTGTGAGCTAATAGCATTTGTTCCCACTGTTGAGAGCTTGCATCCTCAGCTTTAAAAATAATGTACTTACTCATCTTTTTTGTCCTCTTGGTAACTGGGAAACTGAGTCTCACCCTGAAAAACACAGTCAACTACTAACGGATAACTGATAATAGAAGAAACTATCCGGGTCAACCCACGTCATCAAATCTATCCATATCATTGGAAATATCATATATGAGAAGTCTTATGAGTTGGCAGTCTGGAACTGCGGCACTGATGACAATAGCGATTACTACAGGTGCTGTCACCCCTTTATTTACCTTTGCTCCTGCTCAAGCACAATTCAATATTAACCAACCCCGAACCATTACCATTCCGGCAAATGTCACCTTACCTGTGACTTATGAAAAAGAGAAAGTAATTGTGAATCCTGGAGAAAGATTACCTTTAACGCTGAAAATAGCTAATGATATTATCGACAGTAACAGAAATGTGTTGATTCCGGCTAATACTGAGGTGGTAGGGGAGTTACAACCGGTGAACCTGCCTAACAGTAACAATAAAAAAGGTGTACGCTTTGTAGCTAGAGAATTAGTATTTGCCAGTGGAAGACGGCAGCAGATTAATGCTAATTCTCGCACTATCACCGAAACTGAAAAAATCTCCAAAGGAACTGATACTGGACAGGTTTTAACTGATGCTGCTATTGGTGCTGGTGCAGCTACTGTGATTTCACTACTGACAGGTAACAAGAAAATTGAAACTTTAGAACCTATTGGTGGTGCTGCTGCGGGTGCTTTAGCAAGTGTGCTGTTGCGGAAGAAACAGGCTGATGTTTTCGTTTTGCGGACGGAAGAGGATTTAGATATCACACTTTTGTCTAATTTGGTACTATCTCGTAACTAGACTTAACTTAATTGCAGTCGTGAGTTTTATGATGCTGAAAAAGCGATCGCCATTGCAAATATTGTGTGCGATCGCTTGATTTTATGTTAAAAACAATATTTAATAGATGACTAAAGTAGATGACTAAAGTCATAATTCACTGCTGTTACTAAATTCGTATTTCTATCAATGACAATAAACCTAAAAGTAAAACTATTTACAAATTCAAGAAACAACTGGGAACAGTTTAAGGTGAAAATTGTCTAAGTAGTTAACAGAGTAGATAACAAAAAAAACAAATAAAGCAGTTACTAGGTAGGTTAGGACAAACAGTGATTATCAAAGTCAGATAGCAAAAGACTTTTCATGTTTTTCCTATCCCCTGTTAAAAGTTACCTGTTCCTTGTTCCTTCTTATAATTTTTACAGGAGTAAAATCAATGTTTACTTTAAATCGCTTGCAATCAAAAACAGCCTTATTCATGGCTTTGAGTGTCACAGTTGGCAGTGTAACACCTTTAATAACATCTGCACCAACCTTAGCACAAACTGGTTTTTCTGATGTTTCATCTAATTATTGGGCATCACAATTTATTCAACAGTTATCACAACGGGGTGTAATTGCGGGATTTCCTGATGGTACATTTCGTCCAGAAGAACCGGTGACACGGGCGCAGTTTGCAGCCATGATTAATAAAGCTTTTAGCAAGTCTGCACAACGGCAACCTATCAATTTTAATGATGTGCCTAGTAATTCTTGGGCATATAACGCCATTAGACAAGCTTACTCTATTGGTTTTTTATCAGGATATCCTGGCAATGTTTTTAGACCTAACCAAGCTATTCCCCGTGAACAAGTTTTAGTTTCTTTGGCTAATGGTTTAGAATATGCTGCTACTGGTAATGTGGAAAGCACTCTACGATTATTCAATGATTCTGCAAGTATTTCTGGCTATGCTCGTACTCCCATTGCTGCGGCCACTGAAAGAAGTATTGTCGTCAACTATCCTAATGTGAGATTTCTCAATCCTGGTGTAACTGCAAGCAGAGCGCAAGTAGCGGCTTTCATTTACCAAGCTTTAGTGAGTGCTAATCAGGCTGCGACTATTAACTCACCTTATATTGTAGCTCTGCAAACCACACCACCACCAGTTACAACTGTTACCATTCCCCAAGGAACAGTGATTCCTGTCAAGTATGAACGGGCTGAAAAAATTCTGGTGACTAAAGATGAAACTGCACCTTTAACTTTAACCACATCACAAAGTGTAATTACCCAAGATGGTAGAGTAGTGATTCCTGCGGGAAGTCAGGTGATAGGTGAACTTAGACCGGCTCAAGGTGGTTCTCAATTTGTAGCACAAAAATTAGTTTTAACCACAGGGCAAGAATATAATGTGAGTGCTAGTTCTGATGTGATTACCAAAGTGGAAACTGTGAGGAAAGGCACTAGCACCAGTTCAATTATCAGAAATACTATATTGGGAGCAGGAGCAGCAGCAGCAGTATCTGCGGTGACAGGCGATCGCGCCGTGGCTACAGAAGAAGTTCTCGGAGGTGCTGGTATTGGGGCGCTGATTGGTCTTTTCTTTGGTAGAAATAGTGTGGATTTAATTGCCATTGAACCTAACACAGATTTAGAAATGACAATTAATCAAAATCTATTAATTTCTGTGCAATAGTGGTGATGGGTGATTGGTAATTGGTAATTGGTAATTGGTGATTGGTAATTGGTAATTGGTGATTGGTAATTGGTAATTGGTAATTGGTGATTGGTGATTGGGAAAAATAAAATTGATTACCCAGTCCCCAGTCCCCAGTCCCCAGTCCCCAGTCCCCAGTCCCCAGTCCCCAGTCATCTATCACCTACTTCCGGCAACCAAATAATAAAAGTAGTTCCTGGATGTTTTGGGGAAGTAATATTTGAATTTAATGCAGGGCTGAAAACTTCGATTTCTCCTTGCATTTGTGCGATTAATTGTTTGGCGATCGCAATTCCTAAACCAGTTCCAGGAATTTCTGTTTGTGCTTGTACACCGCGATAATGTCTTTCTCCTAAATGCTGTAAGTCTTCTGGAGGAATACCAGGACCTGTATCACTAATAGCTAAACCTTGAAAATTAGCTTTTTGCAGTCCGGTTTGAATCCAAATTTTCCCGCCAGCAGGGGTATATTTCAAGGCATTATCAATAATATTACTCAATACTTCTCTTAATGCTTTGATATTAGCTTTTACTAATGGTAAACTTTCAGGAATATCTGCTATTAATTCTAGATTTCTTTCTTGGGCAATAGCTTGAGCCGATATTAATAATAGTACTAATAAATCTTGTAAGTGACAATCAATAATATTTTCTCCTGTTCCTGGCAGTAATAGGGGTGGGTTAGCTGGTTTCTGTACAGATGCCTCGACAACAATTTTGGATTCTGGCAGTTTAGACTCTGGCAGGGGAATGGGGGTTAAATCTGTATCTGTTAAGTCTATAACTTGATCAAATTGTTGTAATAATTCTTGGAGGCGATCGCTTTCCCTAACTATACTGGTGGCTACATCTCGGTTAGGATCTGCTGGCCGCAATCTTTTAAACAGCAGTTTCCCAAAGGTGCGAATAGCTGTTAAAGGGTTGCGAAACTGGTGTAAAAGATTATCCAATAAATCCCGTTGTTGTTCTTGCAGAAGTTGTTGTTGATGTAATTGTTGTTGTAACCAAACTTGACGCTGATCTAAAATACAGGCGATCGCTAAGGTTTTAGCTATGCGTTGAATTTCCCTTTCTTCCGATTCATTCCAAGGTCGATCTTCTCTTCCTGTCACCAATAACCCCATCATCACACTTTCATAAATCAGAGGTAACACAATTTGATTACCACTGAATATATATTCATCTTCTAAATTTGGTAGGGGTGTATTTGTATTTTCTGACTCCGGGGATGGAGGATCAGAAACTGAACCTGCTGTCAATAACTTTCCCCGCTGGTCTGGTAATGCCAAAATTTTACTAAATTTTATTTGCTTGTTGTCTTGACCCTGAACCAGATCCTCGGCTTGTTTTAATCTTACTGTCTCTGGGTAAACCACCACTGGAATTAATTGCGCCTCACCTGTGGGAGTGTCTACTAATTCTTGAGTTAAATAGACAACACTCAAAGACGCTCCCAGTCCTTGGGTTAACAGAGATATTTGCTCTTTGCATAGAGCAATAAAATCAGAACTAGCAGAAATTAACATTTTTAGTTCTTACTCAGGATTATGGACTAGCGGCTGATAGCAGGTAACTGGGGATTGGGGATTGGGTTATTAATCTTCCCCTGCTCCCCCTACCTCCCCTGCCTTCTGCTGTACTAAATATTTTATAGCGTTTTCCAGTCTAATGAATTACACAGCAATTTATTCTCTGTTCCCTGTTCCCTATTCCCTAAGACCAAAAAACTTGATACATTTCCGAATTTCTAGTGATTTATACTGTAATGTACACGATACTTTGCTACTGATAATTTTTCTAAATTGCTAACAGATGACTTTAGTTGTATCAAAAGGTTAAAAACCATTGATTTTTTCAGTTATAACTTATATAATTACGACGGGTTTTGTAGCTATGACTACAAACTTATAGCTTGAAAGAGGAGGACAATAGGTTGGCAAGGAGACGCAAACGGAAAAGTCGTCGTCGTCAGGAAGGACGACGGATTCTAGAACACGTACCTCAGTACAGCATAGAAAGTGGCGAAGATAAACCTGTGACAGCAGCGAGAAAATTCATTCAAGCTGAAGGTATCTTGCCTCCTGCCTTGCTACTTGTAAAACGCAACGAACACACTACAGACCGTTATTTCTGGGCGGAAAAAGGTCTGTTTGGCGCTCAATACGTAGAAGAGAATCATTTTCTATTTCCTAGTCTGAGAGTGTTGGAAACTCCAGCTAGTCAACAAGAATTAGTGGCTGTGGCAAGTCGCTAAGTTCTAAAATTATCTCTTACGCATTGAATCCTAATTCTTACTTCTGACTGTGGCATTAATTAACTGGCAAAATTGATCAGTTTATGCAAAAATTCAATTTTTTTTAAGTTTGTAGCTGAACTGTCAGTAGAGCTAATTCAATTTAGATTGTCAAACCCTGTGCAGTTTTAGATTGCATGGTTTTATATCTAAGATAATCATACAGGAGGGAGTAGCAACAAAATCAAGCACACAAGAATATGTTTTGCTTAGATATAATGAGCTTTAATTGCTAAATGTATCTAAAAGCAAAACTACCCATATAAGATTTGGTGTGTTTCCTCCCTACTGTTCTCTTTCCTCAAAAGTCTGTCAGAAGTTAGCAATTCATCATCAGGATGCGATTATCAAGCCTGGACTAACAAATCAAGTTTAGTCAACCATTTTTAACTGTAATGCCTTTTGTAACTCAGCGAGTTCATCACGATGGGCGATGACAGTAATTATACTTGAGGAGTGTTGTTCATTTGGGGTAGACTCCATTTTGAGTGACACTTTCTCAAGTCTTCCTGCTTTGCGCCAATAAAATATACCACTTAATGGTGACAGCAGGACTAAAACCAAGAAAAATGGACTGTGACTA
The DNA here is from genome assembly GCF_014696235.1 of Sphaerospermopsis sp. FACHB-1194. Taxonomy (NCBI): domain Bacteria; kingdom Bacillati; phylum Cyanobacteriota; class Cyanophyceae; order Nostocales; family Aphanizomenonaceae; genus Sphaerospermopsis; species Sphaerospermopsis sp. FACHB-1194. Next base: position 27,524 of record NZ_JACJPU010000033.1, read on the forward strand.
GAAAAAAGCTGAGATAAAACCAAAGAGAGGCAAGCAAAACCAACTGCGGCTAAAATAGTTAAGAATATAGCTAAAAACCAGCTAGGTCTAACAAATCCTTCAAAATTAACCTGATTCCTTTCTTTCTCTATAGATGTTACACGGTAGGAACGGGAGCGAAAATACTCCTTGAGTTGGTTCATCAAAGTAGCTTCATCTTGCTCAGAAGTTAACTGCGCTTGTTCGGTGCGGTCTTTTGTAGAAGCACGAATAAAGAAAAATAAGCCTACTGATAAAAGTAAAGTGAGTAGGAAAGTAGATTGCACAATAGTATTACCCATAATTAATTTTGACTTTTTGATCTGACATATACATTATCAATTATTCTGGAAGTTAAGGGAAGCAGTGATGAGTGACTGGTAATTGGTGATTGGTGACTGAGAATAATTATTTAATTACCCATTACCCATTACCCATTACCCATTACCTATTACCTATTACCGAATATATTTAATATTTAGATTTATGACACAAAATTTTGAAACCCCATCCTCTAATATTAGAGCGATCGCCCAAATGTTTCGCCTAGCAGGTTGGATTAGTTTTTGGATACAATTAGTTTTAGGGGTAATTTCTGGTATAATAGTGATATTATTTGCCTTTTTTAGTCAAAGACCAGGAAGCCCTAGTAATAATCCCGGAACAGGCTTTGGTGTGTTTTTAGCAGTTTGTGGACTAATTGTTTTAGGTGCGGGTATTTACTTAGCCTATAGGTATACAACAATTGGCAAACAATTAGAATCCTCAAATCCTAGTAACCGTCCTCGTAAGCTGGAAAGTGTGCAAGTATTAAGATTAGGGTTATGGGTAAATTTAGGTGGAATTTTAGTCACACTGTTAGGAGCGCAAGCGATTGTAGGTACACTGGTTGCTAGGTCAATTTCGCCACAAGCAGTAACAACGCAATTATTTGACCCCACTCGGATTATTAGCGGTTTAGATATGCTTGTAGTACAGGCAAATATAAATACTGTATCAGCGCATTTTTCAGGACTTATAGCTTCACTATTTTTATTGAATCGGATTACAAAGTAGGTTGGTAATGGGTGATTGGTGATTGGTGATTGGGATAAATGCTATTATTAATCATGGAAAATTAGGTACTTCTAAAATAAATCCTGGTAAAACATCTTCTCCTGATAAAGTTGTCGGTAAGGATAGAATTTCTACAGGTTGATTTTGACGATAAATTTCTACTTGTTGATTTTGGGGATCAATTAACCAACCTAAACGTAAACCACTATTCAGGTATTCTCGCATTTTTTCCTGTAATTGAGTTAAAGAATCGGTACGAGAACGTAATTCTATGACAAAATCAGGACAAATTTTAGGGAATTTTTCTTGTTCTTCAATGCTTAAAGCATCCCAACGTTCATTAGCTACCCAAGCGACATCAGGAGAACGTTTACCACCATTAGGTAAAGTGAAAATAGTGGAAGAACTAAATACTTTTCCTAGCTTAGTTTGACGATTCCAAATTGCAACATCAGCATTAAATTCTGATTCTCTATTACCACTAATTGCACCCACTGGAGGCGTAATAATTAACTCTCCTTTAGCTGTTTCTTCCAGTTTCCAATCTTCATTAATTTGACAGAGATTAAAAAATTGTTCATCACTTAAACCGACATTTTTGATATTTAAAATTACTGGTTCAGATGTCATCATTGCTGAAAACCTCTTGATTTTGATTTTGATTTTAGTTTATCATATTTTGTAGGTTGGGTTAAGTGATAGCGCAACCCAACAAAATCTTATCAATATCTTATTAATTTTGGGTTTCGTTCCTCTAAATGTTGGGTTTCGTTCCTCAACCCAACCTACATTCTATATTGAGATTTGAACGCAGATGAACGCAGATAAACGCGGATGAAAAAGGGATTTTGATTAATCTGATGATTTTGTGTGGTTATTGTATAAAACTGGTGTTAATAATAGATATGATTGATGATGCAAGAAATGGTTTAGCATTGCTAAACCCCTACGAATAATCACCTCAATCGAGTATAATTGACAAAAACTCACAAAATTCACCAATGCTGGATATTAAACAAATTAGAGAAAACCCCCAACTCGTACAAGAAAAGCTGAATACTCGTAGTGGTAAATATGACATTCAGCCTATATTAGATTTAAGTCAAAAACAACGGGAACTGGAAGGAAAACGCAACGATTTACAAGCGCGGAGTAATGAAATTGGTAAACTGGTAGGACAAAAGGTAAAATCTGGTGTTAGTCCACAAAGTGAGGAAATTCTTGCTTTAAAAGAAGAAGGGAATAATATTAAAATCACATTAAGCGAATTAGAACCCCAGGAAAAAGAGTTAAAAGCGCAAATTCAAGATTTACTTTTAGCACTTCCTAACCTTCCTAGTGATTCTACTCCCATCGGTGCAAGTGAAGATGATAACCCAGAAGTGAGAAGATGGGGAGATGAATATAAACCGGAAAATCAGAATATTTTACCTCATTGGGAAATTGGGGAAAAATTGGGTATTTTGAATTTTGAAAGGGCGGTAAAAATTGCCCAAAGTCGGTTTGTCAGTTTGATAGGTGCGGGTGCTGCTTTAGAAAGGGCGTTAATTCAATTTATGCTTTCTAAGCATATTGAAAATGGGTATATTGAAGTTAGTCCACCGTTGTTAGTTAATACTGATTCTTTAACGGGAACTGGACAATTACCGAAGTTTGCAGAAGAAAGTTTTAAATGTGCAGATGATGAATTGTGGTTAATTCCTACTGCGGAAGTTCCGGTAACAAATTTTTATCGGGGGGAAATTTTAAACGCGGAAGAATTACCGATTTATCACTGTGCATATACGCCATGTTTTCGTCGAGAAGCGGGAAGTTATGGACGAGATATGCGGGGTTTAATTCGGTTGCATCAATTCAATAAAGTGGAGTTGGTGAAGTTAGTAAAACCGGAAGATTCTTTTGAGGAATTGGAGAAATTAGTTGCTAGTGCGGAGTCAATTTTACAGGCTTTAAAATTGCCTTATCGAGTGATTAATTTATGTACTGCTGATTTAGGTTTTGGGGCAACAAAGACCTATGATTTAGAGGTTTGGTTGCCATCTTCTGGGAAGTATCGAGAAATTTCTAGTTGTTCTAATTGTGTGGATTTTCAAGCAAGAAGGGCGGATATTCGGTTTAAGGAAGCGGGGAAGAAGGGGACGCAGTTTGTACATACTTTAAATGGTTCTGGTTTAGCTGTGGGAAGGACTATGGCGGCTATTTTGGAGAATTATCAGCAAGCTGATGGGACGATTAAAGTACCGGAGGTTTTGCAGGTTTATTTGGGTAGGGAGGTTTTGTAGTTTAGGGGTTTGTAGAGGCGTTTTTGGGGGTGCGTCTCTACGTAAATTTATGTAAATAATAGTAACTTTATAATAATTTTTACAAACCAAGACAATGTAAATACAAGTTTTTATACTATGATATAGTTAATCCAAATTCCGATTATTTTTCACATTTAATCACATTTAACATTTATTGAAATATATGGCGGCATTTTTGTTCATTCTAATTCTTGTTGGTTTTTTATTCTTGCTAATACCTATTATAAATAGTAAATCTAAATTAGATAATAATCAAATAGAGGAAAGTGAAGAGATAAGTATTAAAGCAATATTAAACCGTGATAAACCACTTGAATATCGTGAATTAGAAGGTGATTTTTGTGATGAAGATAACTATGATGAGCCTTACTTTATAGAGAATGAAATTGATTCATATGAACGTGAAGGCTATGGGATTTGTGAACTTGATGAATATGGAAGAAATATTTGGGAAGATGAATGCTGAAAATTTTTATTAAGTAAGATTCAGTCTTAGAGATTCACATTTCTCAAATCCAATTTGTTATACTAGTTTACTGCACCTCTTTAAGAACATTTATGGACACATCATATTGGCAATATTTTCTTGCACTTGAACAAGATTTAAATAAGTTCTCAAGATACGTTGAGTTTTCTGAAAATAACTACAATACATATTCTATAGAGTTTACTCGAATTTATCTATCAGTATGTTCAGAGATTGATGTAGTAGCAAAGATACTTTCTAATAATCTTGGAAATCCAAATGCAAAGAATATCTGTGATTACAAACATACTATTTTGGCAACTTACCCAAATTTGCCAAATCTTGATATACAAATTCCAAGATATAGTCTCAGTTTAACACCTTGGAGTGATTGGAGCAGTTGTGACTCTCCAACTTGGTGGCAGAAATACAATAAAGTTAAACATCAGAGAGATCAATATTATCATGAAGCAAATCTTCAGAATGTTCTCAACGCAGTGGCCGGACTTTTAGTTATGAACCTTTACTATTTGAAGCAACAGAGTTCATCAAGTACAGGTAGATCTGATATTCAGATGGATTATGAAATGAGATCAATTTTGTTGATTCCGGTTCGCTTCAAGAGGGAAGTCCTGGTCAATGGTTATATTACTTGGGAAGGAAAAATACCATAAGTAATGCATACATAATGCGATTTAAATATTGTTAGATTAACAGTGTGATCGCTCATCTCGTAGGGTGCGTTAATGAAATGTAATGCACCGTTTTTATTAAAATTTAACTGTCAGAATCAGGATAACCAGGATTAAAGGATTAACAGGATTATATTTGATATTGATATTCTGGGATATTTGACTTAGCGCAATTCCTGAAAATGTAGATGAATATTAAAAAACCATCCTGTAAATCCTCAAATTCTGGACATCCTGATTCTGACAAAATGCAACTTCTGAAAATGTAGAGGAATACTAAAAAAATATCCTGTAAATCCTCAAATCCTGGATATCCTGATTCTGACAAAATGCAACTTCTGAAAATACAGATGAATATTAAAAAACCATCTTGTACATCCTCAAATCCTGGATATCCTGATTCGGACAATTCAATTTTATGCTATTATTTAATAATCATGTAATCTCAAAAAAAGATTATGATTTCAATCAATCAAGCACAACAGCAACTACAGGATTTAATTGATTCAGTTAATCAATCCCATCAACCTATTATTATTGCAGGAGAAAATAGCAACGCAGTTTTATTATCTGAAAGTGACTGGAAATCTATCCAAGAAACTCTATATTTACTTTCTATTCCAGGGATGAGAGAATCAATTAAAGAAGGATTAGCAACACCTATTGAAGAGTGTGATGGTGAATTAGATGAATATGAAAAAACCATCCTGTAAATCCTCAAATCCTCGACATCCTGATTCAGACAAAAAGTGACAATCTATAATATAATATAATTACATTATAATCCTAGAGGTAACACTATGACTATTGAACAAGCAGTTTTAGAAAACTTGCGAGAATTACCAGCACATAAACAACAAGAAGTTTTAGATTTTATTCAATTTCTCAAACATAAATTACCAGCAGAAAAACCTACTTTTAATTCTGACGGTGAAAATTTCTGGAAAATGACCTTGCGATTTCGAGAACGGATGGAAAGAGAGGGTATAGAATTTACAGATGAGGATTTTGCAAGTCTTAGAGATCGCAGTCCAGGACGAGAGGTAGAACTGTGAGTTTTCGTTTTCTTTTAGATACTAATATTATTTCGGAAATTAACAAAAAAATCCCAAATAAATTAGTAGTTGATAAAATGAATCTGTATCAAGATGAAGTAGCTACAGCTTCAGTAGTTATTCATGAATTATTATTTGGGTGTTTACGTTTACCGACTGACTCTGGAAAAAGACGTTTTTTAGAAGATTATATCGAGGAAATACCTGCTAAAATACCAGTGTTTGATTATGATATAAATGCTGCAAAATGGCACGCACAGGAAAGAGCTAGATTATCCAAAATTGGTAAAACACCTGCTTTTATTGATGGACAGATTGCGAGTATTGCATTTTCCAATAACTTGATTTTAGTAACAAATAATGTGACAGATTTTCAAGATTTTGAGGATATTGTGATTGAGAATTGGTTTGTTTTGGTTGATTAGTGCGATAGCTTGCTGTGTCCAGATAGCTTATCTCGTAGGGTGCGTTAATGAAATGTAACGCACCGTTTTTTATTAAAATTTAACTGTCTGAATCAGGATAACCAGGATTAAAGGATTAACAGGATAATATTTGATATTGATATTCACAGAATATCCCGAAGGGTGTCCTGATTCAGACAAAAAAATGATATACTAAAATATAGTGATTCAAGCAACTTAGCTATATAAAAAAATATGTTAACCCTGAATTACCCGCATATTGAAAAAACCGAAAATCAACCAGCAAGATTAAAGCGTTTTCCCAGAATTAGAGTAGCACAAATTGTGATGGATTATCTTGCTTATGGTTGGTCAGTAGAAGAAATGTGTCGTCAACATCCTTATTTAACTCAAGCTGAAGCTCATGCTACTATGGGTTATTACTTTGACCACCAAGAAGAAATTGACCAAGAAATTAAAGAAGAATGGGAACAAGTACAACAAAGCAAAAATGAATTAGTATCATCTCCATTTTACAACAGAATGAAAGCAAAAGGACTGTTGTAAATGACCATTGCTTTATTATATATGGATGTTCATGTACCTCAATCTATTACATCACAATTGCGTCGTCGGGGTGTGGATGTATTAACTGCTTTTGATGATGAAACCCAAGAACTTCCTGATGATAAATTATTAGAAAGAGTGACAGAAATTAAACGAGTTCTATTTACTCAAGATATCCGTTTTCGAGTTTTAGCGGAAACTTGGCAAAAAGAAGGAAAACAGTTTTCAGGATTAATTTTTGGACATCAAATAGGTGGTACAATTGGTCAATTTGTGCAAGATTTAGAATTTATTGCTAAAGCTTCAGAGATTGATGAATGGATGAATGTCGTTGAATATATTCCTTTTAAATAATACTGCTCTTAGGGTGCGTTAATCAACTTTATTTAATGCACCATTTTTTATTATTTTTATAATATATTGCACTGTCAGAATCAGGATAACCAGGATTAAAGGATTAACAGGATTATATTTTTGATTTTGATATTTTGGAATATTTGAATTAGCGTAATTTCTGAAAATGTAGATGAATATTAAAAAACCATCCTGTAAATCCTCAAATCCTGGACATTATCTCGACTTACTTCGACTGCACTCAGTACAGGTCGCGGTAGTTGAGCGTAGTCGAAACTCGATAACCACCTGATTCAGACAAATTCCCATTACCATTAATAAAATGATATAATATCAACTACTAACTATAGCAATCATCAAACCATGCTAGAATTAATGCCATTATTAAATAAATTAAGTCGGGCTGAAAAATTACAAATTATCCAATATTTAGCCTCTCAATTAGTACAAGAAGAATCAGAATTAATTAAACCAGGAATGTCTTATCCTGTCTCCTCTCCTTATGATGCTTTTGAAGCTGCAAATATAATGTTAAAAGTGTTAGAAGCAGAAAATAGCAATCATGAATAATACACATAAATACTCATTTACTACTTATGATCCTTCCTTGGGAGAAGCAGGTTTTAGACCATATCTACCAATTATTTTAACTTATCGTGGACAAGAATTACAGACTACTGGTTTACTGGATACGGGAGCAACTATTAATGTTTTACCTTATCAATTAGGATTAGATATTGGTGCAAATTGGGAAGATTTAACAACCTCTTTACAATTGACAGGTAATCTTGCTCAATTTGAAGCGCGTGTACTGGTTGTATCAGCTAAAGTAGCAGATTTTGAACCTGTAAAATTAGTATTTGCTTGGACTCAAGCAACTAATGTTCCTTTAATTTTGGGACAAGTTAATTTTTTTATGGAATTTAATGTTTGTTTTTATCGTTCTCAACTTTCTTTTGAAGTATCTCTCAAAGATTAATTTATTATGAATGATGAAGTTTTGGCAGAAATTCGGAAAATCAGAGATGAAGAAGCTAAGTCATTTAATTATGATTTAGCCACTATTTGTGCTGATTTAAGAAAAAAACAAGCAACCAGTGGAAGACAGATTATTTCTATTCCCTTGAAGACAGTGGTAAAATTACGCTGATTTTTTAGGGTGCGTTAATGAAATGTAATGCACCGTTTTTTATGAAAATTTAACTGTCAGAATCAGGATAACCAGGATTAAAGGATTAACAGGATAATATTTGATTTTGATATTCTGGGATATTAAAATTAGCGCAACTTCTGAAAATACAGATGAATATTAAAAAACCATCTTGTACATCCTCAAATCCTGGACATCCTGATTCAGACAAAATGCAATTTATGAAAATATAGATGAATATAAAAAAACATCCTGCACATCCTGATTCAGACAAAAAGTTATAATCTATAATATAATTACATTATAATCCTAAAGGTAAAACTATGACTATTGAACAAGCAGTTTTAGAAAACTTGCGAGAATTACCAGCAGATAAACAACAAGAAGTTTTAGATTTTATTCAATTTATCAAACATAAATTACCAAGAAAAAAATGTCGCATTCCTCCTAGTTCCATTGCTGGTAAAGGTAAAACATTAGGTGATATTGTTAGTCCTATTGTTCTGATTAGTAAAGATAACCCGTGGCAAAGTTTAATTGATAGCTTAGATCAATTTTCTGATGATTTTATGAATACTAGAGATCAACTTCCTATTGATAAAAGAGAGGAATTTTAAAATGACATTAACATGGGATGAATTAGTATTTCAATCACCATACTTAGCAGTGGAAAAAGCAAAGGAATTGCTAAAGGAGGGAAAAATGGCAGAAGTTGATCAGATTTTAGAGAGTTTAGCAGAGTCAATGGGAAGATCCGAAAAAAGGGCAGTTATTAGTCAATTAACTCGATTGATGTTACATATAATTAAATGGAAATGTCAACCTGAAAAACGCAGTGCTAGTTGGGTAATTTCCATTCGTTCAGCAAGGAGAGAAATTGCTGATAGTCAGGAAGAAATGCCTAGTCTTAATAGAGAGTTTTTAGAGTCTATTTGGGATAAGTGTTTTACATCTGCTAAACAAGATGCTAGGGATGAAATGGGGAAAAAGCCAGAAATTACTGCTTTAACTTGGGAGGAGGTTTTTGAAGAAAATTATACAATGTGGGAGGATGAAAAATAAATGAATCATCCTGTAAATCCTCAAATCCTGGATATCCTGATATGGCTTGCGCTACGCTATCAGACAAGTTTCGCTCAAAACCTGGAAATTAGCAAAATTACCATAACTCGCGCTTTTCTTTGCAATTGACAATAAATAACAGCAGATTTTGTTTCTGAGTCCATTCCCAAACTACAATAGAAATATATATCCGAAATATTTTGACTTATTTGCTCTATGTCAGTTTTAGCAGCGATCGCAGTTTTGGCTATTTTGATCTTAGTACACGAGTTAGGACATTTTATAGCCGCACGTTCTCAAGGTATCTACGCTAACCGCTTTTCTTTGGGTTTTGGTCCCACCCTCTTAAAGTACCAAGGATCACAGACAGAATACACCATTCGCGCTTTCCCCTTGGGTGGGTTTGTTGGTTTTCCCGACGATGATCCAGATAGCGCAATTCCTCCCAATGATCCCAACTTATTGCGGAATCGTCCTATTTTAGATCGGGCGATCGTTATTAGCGCCGGTGTGATAGCAAACTTAATATTTGCTTATTTTGTTCTCGCTTTGCAAATAGGTATTGTTGGTATACCCCAAGAATTTCAATATCAACCTGGTGTACTTGTCAAACCTGTTAATGAACAATCAATAGCTTACCAAGCTGGTATTCGCGCAGGTGATATTGTTATCAGCGTCAATGGTCAGGAATTAGCTGCTAGTAAAGATTCTACCTTATTGCTGACTAAAGAAATTCAAACCCATCCAAATCAACAACTTAACCTGAAAATTCAGCGTCAAAATCAAGAAATAGCTTTAAAATTAACTCCTACAGAAAGTGCTGATGGTAAAGGTTTAGTAGGAATTGAACTAGGACCAAATGGAGAAGCTGTTTATCGTCGTCCCCAAAATCCCATAGAAATTTTCAGCGTTGCTGCTGATAGATTTCAACAGCTATTTATTGGTACAATCAAAGGATTTGGACAGCTAATAACTAATTTTCAACAAACAGCAAGTCAGGTTTCAGGACCTGTGAATATTGTGAAAATTGGTGCTAAATTAGCAGCAGATAATAGTGCAAATTTGCTATCTTTTGCAGCAATAATTAGTATTAATTTAGCCATCATCAATATTTTACCTCTCCCTGCTTTAGATGGTGGACAATTAGCTTTTCTTTTGATTGAAGGTTTACTTGGTAAACCCTTACCAGCAAAAATTCAAGAAGGTGTCATGCAAACAGGTTTAGTCCTACTTTTAGGATTAGGTATTTTCTTAATTTTCAAAGAAACTCTGCAACTAGAATTTGTGCAACAAATATTCCAGAAATTGTAAGCAAATTTTAGCTTGTATATTCCAGTTTCAGACTGGGAATGTGATCATCTCGTTCCCAGTCTCAGACTGGGAATGTGATCTAGAGGTTCTACCTCTATTTGACAAAAAAGGCAGAGTCTTATACAATTCATTCCCATACAGAGTATGGGAACGAGAAATAAGTTAAATTTCAAATAAAATAAATTCAAATATTATTGATGTGACTACTAAAAAATTATCAAAATTATCAAAATCATCAAAAAAGCAACGCGCTTTAGAAATTCTCTCTCGTCTCCATCGTCTTTATCCTGATGCGACTTGTTCTTTAAATTATCAAACTCCTGTACAATTATTAGTAGCAACAATTCTTTCTGCACAATGCACAGATGAACGAGTGAATAAAGTTACTCCAGCTTTATTTAGTCGGTTTCCTGATGCAGAAAGTTTAGCAAATGCGGATATTTTTGAATTAGAAGAATTAGTCCGTTCTACGGGTTTTTATCGCAATAAAGCGAAAAATATCAAAGCTGCTTGTCGGATGATTGTTGATGATTTTAACTCCGTTGTTCCCAATAAAATGGAAGAATTATTAAAACTTCCCGGAGTTGCGAGAAAAACTGGAAATGTGGTTTTAGCGCACGCTTATGGTATTAATGCAGGGGTGACTGTAGATACTCACGTCAAGCGGTTAAGTCAAAGATTGGGGTTAACAAAAAATACTGAACCTATTAATATTGAAAAAGATTTAATGAAATTATTACCCCAACCAGAATGGGAAAATTGGTCTATTCGTTTAATATATCATGGTCGTGCAGTTTGTAAAGCACGTTCTCCTGGTTGTGATGTTTGTGAGTTGGTTGATGTGTGTGCGAAGAATTTAACGAATGGAGATAATTAAATTATAATCAAATTGTTTATAATCAATCTTTAATCAATCTAAAATACCAAATCCAAAATCTAAAATTCCATGACTCGGTTTATTCATGATCAGTTTGCAAAACAATATCTAACAGAGATATTTACACCCTACGGAAAAGTAGAAGTCAGTCAAGATATTATCTCAGAAAAAAGACAGATAGACGTATTATTTACCCCATCTTCAAATCCTGAAAACATCGAAAAATTAGGACTATTGGGAAAAATGGGAATTCATGCAACTTCCGTAGTTTTTGAACCATTTCGTAACCCCGTTGATAGAAGTGAAATCAGAAGTTGTAAGGGTAAACTATTTGATATTCATGCAAACTTAGAAAGACAAGCAAAACGCAATAATACCCGCATTAGTGAAAACCAATTACCATTTTTATGGATATTCACACCTACTGCATCAGAGGAAATATTCAGAGGTATTGATCTGAGTTTAGATTATCAAACATGGGGTAAAGGAGTTTATTTATTAGACGAAGTATCAAGGACAGGTATTATCGTTATTCACCAGTTACCCAGTACACCAGAAACCTTATTTTTAAGGGTATTAGGTAGGGGTAGGGTACAGAGAAAAGCAGTGGAAGAGTTAGAAGCATTAGCTAACAATAACCCACAGCTAGAAAATGTTATACAATTAGTACATGACTTAATAGCCATGTTATCAGCCAGACAGCAAAAAGAAAAGGATATTGATCAAGATGATCAGGAGTTGATTATGAAATTATCACAAATGTATCAGGAATTATTAGAACAAATTAAAGAAGAAACGCGAAGAGAAGGACTGCAACAAGGACTCCAACAAGGACTCCAACAAGGACTGCAACAAGGACTCCAACAAGGTAGATATCAAGGAAGAGAAGAAGGAGAAAAAAGAGAACGTCGTGGGATGGCCGAAAGTATTTTACAAGTACGTTTTGGTAAAGTTGATGCTGAGTTAGAGAAAGTGATTGATAAAATCATTACCCTATCTAGGGAAGAATTTACACCTTTACTTTTGCAATTATCCCGTGAGGAATTATTAGGGAGATTTCAAGAAGATTAATAAAATAAGAACTCCGACTTTTTAAAGAAGTCGGGGATCTAATTACTAATTTTAAGTTTGAGACAGAATTAAATTAAGAACATTTAATTCCTGAGAATTTAACAGATATTTTTCTGTAAACAATTTATTTCTAATTTCCTCCAAACTATAACTTCTAAATACCACAAAGGGAAATTCTTGATAATTATGTCCTATGGGTAAAATATTACTTACAGGAGATAAAGAACGAATATATATAGATAAGATATCTTTAAAACGTTGATCTTCCGGTTCTTCTGGTTTATTTGCAAAATATTCTTTCATCACTTCCCCACTAATAAACGCAAATAATGGTAAAGCGTAATATTGATCTGTATGTTGACTTTTTTGGAGATAATTCTGGGTTTTTGCAGGTGCATTGATTAACTTTTCTACTAATTCTATTGCATCTTTTACCGCAGAGGTGAGACTTTCGGGGTAATTTTGATTGCGACTAATGCTTTTTAAAGTATTCCATAATTCTGTATTTGCATATTTTTGAATATCTAAAAAGCGCATTTGATAAGATTCTTGGATATTTTGACTGGGTACAATTAATAAACCTCCACTAATATAACCTAATTCCAAGGGTGTAAAATCTAATAATTTATCAAAGGTTTTAGCGACTTCTAAAAATGTGTTGTTGAAATTTTCCCGAATCTTTAAATAACTCTCTTCCGTATTTTTAGCAACCCAAAAATCACCTTCACCCATTAATAATTCTAGTCTGGTGTATGCGTCTTTTAAGGAAGTGTGACTTTTATTGCGGTTATATTCTTTTTTCAGTTGGGTAATAAGATTTTCTATTTTACTAGAAAAGGTTTCTCCCGCAGCAAAAACTGATTTTCCACCGATGGGTATAAGTAGATAATTCTTCCTACCAATATTACCATAACCTTGAATTCTTGTCATTATAGATGCTTTGAGAATTAACAGAAGATTTAATAAACTCAAGCAATTTTCTTTGATAGATAATTCTGGATCATCTTGATAATAAACTGAACGTTCAGCTAAATAAAATGTGAGGTATTTATCTTGATTATCTATCATATCATTTCCCCGACCTCTGTAAATAACCTGAATTATTTCCATCAGGTTTTTTTCAATTTCAAATTTCGGAATTTCGACTAAGATATGTTTCGCTTTGGGGAAGGATAAACCGCGACTCCCGGAAGCAGTCATGAAAACCACTTTGACGTTTTCTTGATGTTGTTTAATTTCCTGTTTTTCTAATTCTGAAATATTCGCGTGTATTTCTAGGAAGTGAGTATTTTTAACAAAGTTATCTCTTCCTAACTCTGACTGAATTTTATCAATCAGTTCTGATAATTTAGGTTTATTTTGGATGTAAACTATAAATTGTTCAACATCGGATTTTTGGAAGATAATTTTAATATCTTTGAAAATTTCTTCCTGGGATTTTTTCTCTAAATCAGATTTATCTCTTAGTTTAATTCTATCAGTAAAACGACAAGATTCGACAATTATTTGATAATTAATAGTAAGACTTTTTGCAGGATAGGTGTTAGTATTAATAATGATAGCGGGTGAACCTTTAAATATGAAACTTTCTACAGATAGAGGTTGAATGTTTGATTCTGCTTTTCTAAAATAAACCTTATTTGGTTCGGGGGAAGTATCTTCTAAATGTTGACAAATGACATTTTTATCAACAATAGAAGCATCTGCGACGATGATTTTAGTATTAAAACCATTTTCTGGGTTTGTTAATTTATAAGTTTTAACCATTTTTCTAATTCCCTCTAAAAATTCTACTCCTCCTTCATCTCCGGTAATTTCATCTATCATAATAAATAGATGTTTGATGCGACGGGATATATTTCGCATTTTTTCAGGAAATACTTTATCGTCACTTTTTCTGTATGCGTCTTGAAAGATTTTTTCTAAATGTTGTAAAGTATCACCATAGTCTGTTTTTTTCAAAGACTGGGTAGAAGCGGTAGCGATAATTTGATTAGATGTTTGATATTTGATGAGGTAATATAACCCTTCACAAATACTTTGTAAAACTCCCTTGTTTTTTGTTCCCATATCCTGAAAAGTATCATCTGTAATTTGTTGCAGTCTGTCTTTGCGTCGAGATTTTCGTTCAATATTTTCACTGTTGAGAAAATCAACATTTTCCAAAGTAAAATCTTCTTCATGTTTGTTTGATGTATAAGCAACTGAGAGTTTACCAGAGTTATCTTGAATCAAATTACTATGAGTATTAATAGCAAAAATTTGATCATTTACTAATCTTCCAGTTTTGCGATCTTTGAATTTTTCAATGATATCAAGATTGACTTGTTTCCGGGGACTGACGTATAATAAAAGAAACCCGTCATTTTGATATTGAGTGAGAAAATCAACAATAGCGGTAGTTTTTCCGATTCCGGGATTTCCTGTTAAGAAAATGTAGGTATTTTCAGAAAGTAAATATCTTTTAATTAGTTGGTTGTGCGCTTGTCTAAAATTGGGATTTTCGGTTAAATTTAAACTAGAAATTAACTCAGATGGTACGGGAGAAACAGAGTTATAAAAATCGGTAATCGTTTCTGTATGACGTGGTAAAATATTGATGGTATTAGGAGTAATGTTGAGGAGAGAGTCAACCAGTTTTTTACCTTGTTGAAAACTGCGATATGCGTTAACTTGGATTTTTTGTAAAACGCGATAACGTGCGTCGCTAATTTCTTCTTCTGTTTTGTAATTTTGTTGATAAATTTGATGACAACTTTCAAAAAGTTGGATATTATTTCCGGGAATAGAGATAGTATTAAAAGAGCGATCGCTATATCCCACCGCATTACAAACCAACCTAGAAATATCAGGAAGAAAAGAATTTGCTTGTAAAAACTGACAGAAACTATAAATATAACTACCCGCTTGAATTAATTTAGCACTTTCCTTATCCTTAGATTTAAAAGCGGTAAAATACTCCTTTAAACTGGGAGAAAAATCTAAACCCAAAGATTCGGTATCAATACGCAACTTAGAAAACACACTTTTAGAACGTAAATAATTGATATCTCGTAATAACAAACCTCTGATAATTTCCACATAATCAATATTTTGTAAATCCTCATCAGTGTGAATAGAAAACACCGACAAGTCAAGACATAAAACCCGGTAATTATTTTTATATTTCAACAACATCAAACTATCTGCATTGAGAAAATCACCACCTTGTTTATAATTTTGAATATCCCCAGAAGTGACATTTACATTTTCAAACTGAGAGAGAACATTTTTAAACCATTGTATTTCATCAACTTCATGAGTACCAATACTATTTTCACCATTAAACCGACATTGAAAATAAATAACTTCCAGATTTTGCAAGTTTGCTTTTTCACGACATCCCAGAGATTTAAGATACTCCCGAAAGAAATTTAACCCACACAAAAAACCCTTTTGTACAAAAAACTGACACCAAGTTTCTGCAATTTCTCTTTCTAACTTACCAACAACCTTCTTCACAATATTTTTTGTAATTTCTGCAAACTTGAGATTTTGCAACTCCTGACTATACAAATCACCAAAATAATTTTTAATATTATTCTTATGGATATAAGACAAAATCCCAATATTAAAACCCATTTCAAACAATCTTCCCAAATCATCCGCTATTTGTGCAGTCATTTTTTACTCCTTATAAAAACCCTCAAAAACCTCTTTTCTCTGTGAACTCTGTGTCTCTGCGGTTCGTTTTTATAAGAAAAATCTCACGCAAAGACGTAAAGAAAGAGAAGTGTTATTCATCCTTACCTAGTAATATTGATTTAACATGAGTTAAAAAAGCAAGAGAATTGAAATCAGTTTTATCTCGAATATGTTTAAAACTTGCAGATTCACTAACTGATTCATCCCCGATTAAATTTTGATAGGGATCTAACTTTAATTGCATATTCCCTGATTTTTCAGATTTTTCATAACGGGAGAAATGAAACAAAGTTAAACATTGAGTAATTTCATTTTTTAACTTACTTTCATTATCTATTAATCCTGTAAAAATATCCTTATCATCTAAAATTGTACTTTCATACATATTATATAAAGTTGCATAAGACATGACTCCATGATAGTTAACCTCCTTAGCAACCTGTAACCCATTAAATAAATTAAAGAAAATTACAGATTGTTTGTTTCTATCCTCCGCTAAATTAGTCAACTCTAAAGTATCCTGAATGTATAAGGATGTAGATTTAAAATTTCCCACTTTTACTGCATAGTATTTTTCAAAAAACATCGGGTAAATTTTGATATCATGTCTTTCTTTTTTCAAAGATTGAATTACATTTTGTGACATGAAGAATAATTCTTCATCTTTTTCTGCTTGAGTAATGTGTAATGTACTACTGTAGGGAACTTTTGCAATATAAATAAAGTGTCTGTACCCTCTTTTGTAAAGTTTGTCCACATTATCAACTACAACTGTAGGATATTCAAACATTTTTTGATGATCGTCGTAGTTTTCTGAGAAAGTTTTGAAGAGTTGAAACCTTACTTTGTTGTCTTCTGTTTGTATGGTGATAATTTCACCTATTAAGTTAGATTTTTTTTCATCTACTCCGAAACGACGATCACTTTCCCGACTAGAAACAACGATGATCGCAAGTTTATTAAGTTCCTGAAATCTAAAATTATCCGTTGGTAAGAATGTGAATTTTTTGGGAACTACGGAATATAATGAACTGAGAACATTAGGAATTTTAAAGCTGATTGTTTTGGGGTTTGTAACCACTATCCCTTGTTCATTGCAGCGATATCTTTCATTCAATAAATGAGATAATACTTTGGTTAGATCAACTATAAACTTTTCAATGATTGCAGTTTCATCCGTTTTTTCTTTGAGGTGTATTCTAATTAGTGGTATAAATGGTTTTGCATCTTCTTTTATTTGTCTTTCTAAAATCACATGAAGACAAAGATATGCTAGTAAACTATACACAATCTTGTAAATAAATTCTTGATGCTTTTCTAGCTTTTGTTCTTCCAACCTATGGGGAAATACTAATAAGTTTCTATTTTTTAAGTTGCTTTCATAAAAATTTCTACATTGTTGGTTATCTATTCCTAAAAATATTGCTGGTAAAACTTTAATTCCTGAAGTAATGTCATATTCCATGTCAAATGTTTCTACATCTGGAGTTTCTAAAAAGTGAATTTCGCTAATGGTGATGTTTGCGGGTAGAGTGACAAGGATGTTTGTTTGTGTACTTGGGTTTCCTAAATGAATATATTTTAAACAGTCTTTAAAGTTACCACGCAATGTATTTTTAAATAAAGTATCTCGTTCCGTAATTGTTTCAATATCGTTTTCTAAAATGCTATTTTTGACAGAGATGTGTACCGGATATTGTCTTTCAGGAAATGGTGTTTCTCTTTTAATTAAGTTAGTTAAGACTTCTTTTAATATGTCTACTTTTTTCTGGACTTTAAATTTATCGAAACCTTTTTTTAACTTTCCGAGTAATTCTTTCTTAGCATTTTCATCATCTCCTTTAAATACTGATAATATATCCTTTTCAAATCTCCGTAGAGGATCGTAATTTAATTCTTCTCTTGGATCATAATTTGCTGCTTTTGGATCTTGTGTTGATGCAAATATAAAATAATACAGAAAGGCAATTTTTAAAACTTTGTTGACAAAGTTCTTCTTGTTATTCAAATTCTCTGCAAATTCTTTTATATTCTCTTCACTATTTGGATCTGCGAGGAGAATATCAAGATTTCTTTGAAAAACATTTTTACCTCCATCGGTTTGGACTTTACCATCAAATTTTAATTTTAAACCAAAGGTAAATTCTATTTTTTCTTGGTGTTGATGTTCACTTTCTCCTAAATAACCCTCGACTAAGGGAATAATTGGTAATTTATCATAAGCATCACCACGAGAAAATACTGTTTGCAAATTAAATTTCTCTTGTGCATAGCTAACTTCATATTCTCCATCTGCTTTATTGGGGTTATTAATGTAATCTTCTAATATTTGTAATCTCCTGATCAAGTCTTGTAAATATATTTTAGCTTGGTAGTTTTTAGAACTAGCTTTTTCGTCAATGTTTTCTAGGAGAAATTCTAAATATTTAATTTGTGATAGTTTTTTGAGTTTTCCTAGTGTTTCTTGGTTGACTAGGTTTTGTAGTTGATAAATATCAGACTTTGTATTTTGTTTGAGGTTTTCTAAAATAAATCCTATTTCTTCTCTGTCACTAGAACTTGAAAAGTTAATGTCTATAAAGTTATTCAATCCGGTTAATAATGCTGTGTAAAAATCTTTTGGTTTATCTACAGAAATTTTAACTTTATGCGCTTTTAGTAGTTGTTTCTGTTTTGCTTTATCGTCTTTTTTGACTGTTAATCTTTGTTTTTGTAAATTTTTAGAGGGTAGAAATTCATAACTCAAGTCTAATTTAGTTGGTTTTCTATCTGTTTGAAATGTTTGTAAGTCTGTCAGTAAATTTTGGATAAATTCAAATCTATCCATTGATTTACTATTGGGATTTTGCTGAATAGCTAATGTTAATTGATATTGAATATAACCTGTAATTTGTCTAATTTTCTCTCGAAATGAAACTTCAGTACCGGGAGTAAAATTCAAAGTTGCTGAACGTGCTGCTTTTTGGTTTCCCAATGGGTTATGAGGAGTTAATTTAATAACTTCATTAACTACTTCATTAATATCAACCTTAACTCTTTTATTATCAGCAGAAATTATAAATATCTGCTGATTTTTTAATACTCTGAGTATTTTATCTAATAAATCAGTATAATCCACATTTGCTAAGTCTGGATTTATTGCTATTCTGTTCATCTGCGCTTTTCTTGATGGATTTAATATTATACTATCAAAAATAATACATCTAGTAAATTTGACAAGTCAATACGTAAAAATCCTTAAATAAGGTGGAAATTAACCACCTTATGTTTTTGAGAGTTTGTCAAATACAAGACTAAATCAAAGCTGCAACCTTCCCCAACAAACCCGCAAACAAGCGTAAACCATCAGTATTACCTAATGCTTGATCTGCTGCGCGTTCAGGATGTGGCATCATTCCTAACACATTACCTTGCAAATTGCAAATCCCTGCAATGTTATTTAATGATCCGTTGGGGTTTTCTCCGTGATAACGAAATACCACTTGTCCGTTATCTTCAATTGCTGCTAAAGTATCCTTATCAGCGTAAAATCGACCCTCTCCGTGGGCAATGGGTAAAGTGATCACTTCTCCCTCTGTATAACCATGAGTCCAAGGTAAATTATTACGCTCAACTTTTAAGGGAGAGCGATCGCAAATAAAATGCAAATCTCGGTTTTTCGTTAACACACCCGGCAACAAACCAGCTTCAGTTAATACCTGAAATCCATTGCAAATACCGATGACAAACTTACCTTTTTGTGCGTGGTTGACAACTTCCTGCATTACAGGGGAGAAACGAGCGATCGCCCCACAACGCAAATAATCACCGTAACTAAAGCCCCCAGGGACTATAATTACATCTATATCACTAATATCCGTCTCTTGATGCCAAACCATCCGTGTTGGTTGTCCGAGTAAGTCTCTAGTCACATACGCGGAATCACGGTCACAATTAGAACCAGGAAAAACTAAAACACCGAATTTCATAAATAAGGGAATAGGGAATAGGGAATAGGTGACAGGTGACAGGTGACAGGTGACAGGTGACAGGTGACAGGTGACAGTAAAGAAGTTTTTACCAATTACCAATTACCCATTACCAATTACCCATTACCTAAAAAACACCAGTTTGAGATTCTACTTCAATCAAGTCAAAACGATAGTTTTCGATCACAGTATTTGCTAACAGTTCCTCACACATATTTTTCACATCTTGATTCGCTATAGCTTCATCGGGTGCAATCGTGGTTAATTCAATATATTTACCAATTCTTACTTGTTCAACGGTTTCATGTCCCATTTGTTTTAAGCTAGTTTGTACGGCGACACCAGCAGGATCGAGAACTGAAGGCCGAAGAGTCACAAAAATTTTAGCTAAATACTTCCTTTGCATGAGGGGGGTAACTTTTGCTGAATGGTGCGATCGCTATCCTATAACTTTTATGTTCCAACTGAGTGAAAATAGAATCACAGACTGGTTAAAGTTAATCTATCAACCAGCCAATCAAAAAAGCTCATATCAGATATGGTAACTTAAACTAGTCACATAAGATACAAAAAAATTTTTATTTTCCAGTCCCAATCTAAAAGCCAAAATTACTATGAAAGCTATACGTACCCGCAGTCAAGAGCGAATTTTAAACCTATTGAAAAACATCAAACAAGGAATTTCCGCACAAGACATATACATAGAATTACGTAACTGTAGTCAAAGCATGGGTTTAGCTACAGTTTACCGTTCCCTAGAAGCTTTGAAACTCGAAGGTAAAGTACAGGTGAGAACTTTATCTAATGGTGAGGCTTTGTATAGTTTAACCCAACAAGATAAACATCATCTCACCTGTTTACAATGTGGTCTTTCCATACCTATCCATCAATGTCCAGTCCATGAACTAGAAAACGAGTTACAAACCAGCCATAAATTTAAAGTATTTTACCACACCCTAGAATTTTTCGGACTGTGTAATAAATGTCAGGAAGTAGGTGACAGGTGACAGGTGACAGGTGACAGGTAAGAGTTTTTATTAAGGGACTGACAAATAAAAAAATATACAAGTGTTTCTTGTGGTGCGGGTATCTTGCCCGCTAATTATACAGGGCAGGCAGGATGCCTACCCCACAAGATGAGATAATAACCTAGTCCCTATTCTCCAACAAAGAATGAGAACCATTGGGAATATCAGAGACAATAGAACGAATACCTTCTAAAGTAGCAGGTATGGTGCGAGGGTCCATAAACACCACCTTACTACTATCACTTTTACCAATAGTTGTACCCATATCTAAATAACCTAGTGCAAAGAGAACTTCTAAAGCTTTGTGTGCATCTGGGTTAGTTTGCATCCTTTGGGCTATAATTTCTGCTGACTCCGCGATCGCCTGTGCTTTCAAAACCTGCTGCTGTCTTTCCGCTTGCGCCTTTAAAATAAGTGCTTTTTGTTCCGCTTCCGCTTGTAAAATTATCGCCTTTTGTCGCGCTTCCGCATCCAAAATTTGAGCATCTGCTTTACCTCTAGCACTATTTACCGCCGACTCTCGATCACCTTCAGATGTTAAAATTGCTGCCCGTTTCCGTCTTTCTGCGGACATTTGCAATTCCATAGACTCTTGCACAGCCTTAGATGGGATAATATCTCTCAATTCCACTCGTGTAACTTTTACACCCCAAGGATCAGTAGCAATATCTAAATCTCTCAGCAGAATTTCATTAATTTGAGTTCTGGCAGTAAAAGTCTGATCTAACTCCAATTGTCCCATTTCCGAGCGAATTTGAGTTAAAACCAAATTAACCATCGCTGACTGGAGATTTTCTACCTTATAGTAAGCTTTCTCCATATCCACGATCCGCCAATACACCACTGCATCAACAGTAATGGAAACATTGTCACGGGTGATACATTGCTGAGGAGGAATATCTAAAACCTTTTCCCGGATAGTTTGCTTATACACAATGTTATCGAAAAAAGGATTAATCATATTTAAGCCTGGACCAAGCTTTTTCTTATAACTACCCAAACTTTCCACCAAAGCTTCATCACCTTGATTAATCACTCTAATTGATTTGAGGACAACAGTACCGCCCCCAAAAGCCAAAGCAAGTAACAATAAAAACTGACCCATTTTGATAAATCTCCGCAAATACGGTGCTTTGAAAACTCTTATCTGTCACCTGTCATTTGTCACCTGTCATAAAATATTTTCTGGCATTACAATCAAAGTCGTACCTTCTCTACTGACCACATAAACTTTTTGCCCTGGTGCTAAACTGAGTTTGTCATCATCACATCTAGCCCGCCAGGAATTACCCTCATATAGTACCCGTCCCGCCTGACCTGGTAAAATTTCTGTTAAAGTTTCGCCAATCACTGCATCAGAGATTTTTGATCTGCGTGTTGGTGGTTGTAAAAACCTGCGGGAAAACACAACTAAAACCGTGGAAAGCAACAGCCAAAGAATAACTTGTAGCCATAAACTGCTCAAACCCAAATAAGAAAGTAGCGCCACCGCAAAGGCACTAATTCCCATCATAAATTCTACAAAGGCAGTTGGTAACAAAAGTTCCATCAAACACAGGATTATTCCTGCTACCAGCCAGATTAAGGTAAAAGTTGGCATAACGCCATCCCAGACAATAAAAACAAAAAATTTAACCCCAATATTATTTTGTGATTAACTACATCTCAACCATCACTATTTACGGAAAGAAATTTTTGATTTCCAAATTTTTGCTTTCAAGTACAAACCTATCAACAAGAGCATACAAACATATTTGATTCCTATTCTAGTAATTAACATCCCAATTTGATCTAAAATCACCTGAATTTCTTTATAATTTATACACTCACAACTCAAGCTCAAAAATAGAATATGTAGCATAAATAAAACTTTGAGTATTATACTTAAACTTCTTTTAAAATTATTAAATCTTTATAATTTCTGACTTAACTATTCTCTTGACTCAGTGCAGGGTGCAGGGTGCAAAGTATAAAGTGCAAAGTACAGAAATTAGTTCTTCTTCCTCCTGACTCCTGTACGGGCGTTCGCGAAGCGTGCTGGAAGCATCAGCATTCGGGTGATAAATTATTAATTTTTGTCCAAGGTTGTTTTCCGAACGCTTCGCCCCTACGACTCCTGACTCCTAACTCCTTAGTTTATACATTTATGATTTCTACTGAACGGATAATTCATTGTATCAATCCCGACTGTGAAAAACCCATTAATAATCTAGGCGATCGCCTTTGTAAAAATTGCCAAACACCCATAGTTTACCGCTATCTGTGGGCGATCGGCACAAACGCAGCCAACATACTCCCGGAAACAAAAATTGCCGACAGATATGAGGTAATTACACAGCAAATTTGGCTAGATACCCAACCAGGAAAACCACCAGAAATACCATCAG
Source organism: Sphaerospermopsis sp. FACHB-1194 (assembly GCF_014696235.1). Taxonomy (NCBI): domain Bacteria; kingdom Bacillati; phylum Cyanobacteriota; class Cyanophyceae; order Nostocales; family Aphanizomenonaceae; genus Sphaerospermopsis; species Sphaerospermopsis sp. FACHB-1194. Next base: position 50,977 of record NZ_JACJPU010000033.1, read on the forward strand.
AACTGCCACCGGCAGTTATCCCCTACCTAAAATTATATCCACAAAAGTTACACATCCCCCAACCCTACGGATTTACAACTTCTACAACCGAAGACACAGAAGACACAAATGATATTCTCTTATTAGAAAATGCACCTATAGATACAAAAGGCAATCTCTACCCCATCATTACCGAAGTATGGGAAGAAGCAAAAGCAGTTAGACAATTATACTGGCTATGGCAAATTCTCCAACTGTGGAAACCCTTATCAGAACTGGGAGTAGCTGCAAGCTTACTATCACCAAATAACATACTCGTTCAAGGTTGGTGTATCAAATTACTAGAACTATACCAAACAACAGAAACACTTACCTTGCAGCACTTAGGGCAATCTTGGCACTCATGGGTACTGGTAGCAAAAGCCGAAATAGCCCCTGGTTTAAGTAATATCATCCAGCAGATGTGCCAAGGTGAAGTAGATTTTACTACCATTAGCCATCAACTTAATCAATTATTACTAGCATCAGCAGCAGAATTACCATTAATGGTGAAAGTTGCTGGGTTTACAGATGCAGGTCTTGTGATGAAACACAATGAGGACAGTTGTTTCCCTAATACTACTGATAAAATAGACAACTATTTAAACCAGCATCTATCAGTAGTTTGTGATGGTATTGACGGACATGAAGGCGGCGAAGTTGCCAGTCAACTAGCAGTTCAATGCTTAAAATTACAAATCCGTGCTTGGTTACAAGATGTAGCCGAACAAACAGAAATTGTCCCCCCAGACTTGTTGCAGCAACAACTAGCGGCTAGTTTGCGGGTAGTAAATAATATGATCTGGTCACGCAACGACGAACAAAACCGCCAAGGTAGAGAACGCATGGCCACCACGTTAGTCATGTCCATACAATTACCGCAACGTATAGTCACCAATACAGGATGGGAATCAGAAAATACTCATGAACTTTATATAGCTAATGTTGGTGATAGTCGTGCTTATTGGATTACTCCCAGCTATTGCCAACTACTAACCATAGATGATGATATGGCAACCAGGGAAGTGTGTTTTGGTCAAAGTTTGTATCGTCAAGCAATCACAACAGCTAACGCCCATGCACTCACCCAAGCATTAGGAACAAAAGAAGCCGAATCTCTACAATTTGCCATCAAACGCTTTATTTTGGAAGAAGACGGGATTTTATTATTATGTTCCGATGGTTTAAGTGATCATGATTGGGTAGAAAAATCTTGGCAGAATTATGTAATTCCCCTGTTAACAGGTAAACTGACAGTGGAAGATGCAGCACGTAACTGGGTAAAATTGGCAAATGAAAAAAACGGTCAAGATAATACATCTATTGTTCTCACGGTTGTCCGTACTTCCCAAGCCCATTTAGTACCTGTTACACCTGTACCAATAGTATTAGAAACGTCAGAAACAGAGGAAGTAGGGATCACAAGCACAGAAACAGAAAACTTTGAAGCGCAAGCACCAGCAGTAGATTATTTAGCAGAGAGTTCCCTAGCTTTAATAGATTTGAATCTAAGTGAAGAATCAGCTTCTACTCCTGTTAAAGCAGCAAATCGGGGTAAACTGGTCTTAGTTTTAGGCGGATTTTTAGCTTTGTTGGTTGGAGGTACAAGTTTAGGTTTATTTGCTTGGTGGCAACTTCAACCCCAGTCTTTTGGGCGGTTGTGTCAGCAACTTCCCCCAGAATTACAACAATTCTGCCCCCAGCGCCAATAAGCTATATTTCTTGAATGTCAAGATATGGTAAGATCAACCAAGTCAATCAATTCAGTAATCAAGAAAATTAGGTATAAATAATACTATGAATATTGGCGATCGCGTTCGTGTAAAAGAGTCGGTAATAGTTTATCATCATCCTGAGCATCGGGGTCAGGGTTTTGACATCAAAGGATCAGAAGGGGAAATTTTTGCTGTTGTTACTCAATGGCAAGGCAGACCTGTCAGTGCTAACCTGCCAATTTTAGTTCAGTTTAGCAAAAAATTTAAAGCTCATTTACGTGAGAATGAATTAGAGGTTATCAATTGATAATTGATAATTGACAATTGACAATTGTTTCATTCAAGCTTCAAAGTCTCTCCTTCCCAGAAGAAAAAAAGAAAAAATTTACTATTTCCCAATCCTCTTACTTCCAGGTAAGGCGAAGTAATTGTCAATTGTCCATTTTTACAGCACTTTCTGGTGTTATGAGGTACACCACGGGCGGGCAAGATGCCCACCCCACAAGAGTTTTATTATTAAAATTTGTACCTCATAGCAATGGAATCTGCTGTAATTGTCCATTGTTAATTGTCCATTGTTAAACTAAATCTATCTCAATCAAATCAAAAATCCTCAGCGGCGAAAAAACCACCCCATAATATTGAGTTCGCCGCGCATTTTTTCTAAGTCTCTACGGTTTTCGGCTGCGGTTGTGTAATACCATTCACAATAACGTTTAAATTCCGAACGAGTCTGAACTTCGTGGTAAAATTCTACAGTTGTTTGGTGAACTGCAAACACTTCCTCAACTTCCGGCTGAGGTGATGGGACTATATATGGTAGTTCTTTACTCATAGGTTATTAGTCATTAGTTATTAGTCATTGGTTATTAGTCATTGGTTATTAGTGAATTTTTCCCAGTCCCCAGTCACCAGTCACCAGTCACTCACAACCAACCCCGCAAACCATAAACAAAACGTCCAATATATTCTTTTAAAGCACTGGTAAATTGATTCAAGTTATCAGAGTCAGGGAATAAATTTAGTATAGCGGCTTTGGGAGTGCTGGTTAATTCTTCCAACTCACCCCGACTAACGAGAAAATCAGTGGGTGCAGGAATAACATCAATATTTTGGCGCTGAAAAATTTTGAGCGATCGCGGTGTGTGCATAGCCGAAGTTACTAACAATACTTTTTTAATTCCTCGTTCTCCGAGAATTTTCTGCACATTAACAGCGTTTTGATAGGTGTTTAAAGAATCAGGTTCTTGAATAATCGCTTGGGCTGGTATACCCAAAGATGTAAGAATAGTAGCCATATCTGCTGATTCTGGAGAACCGCTACCACGCCAATCAATGCGACCACCACTTAAAATAATTAGAGGTGCTTTTTTTTGCCGATAGAGTTGAGCCGCATAAATCACGCGATCGCCCGCTTCACTTAAATCAACCGTCGGACGAGGCCAAACCGCTGATTTAGTAGCACCACCCAAAACCACAATAGCTTCAGCTTGGGGTATTTCCGTCATGGGGATATTTTGCCATTCTAGCGATCGCACCAGATTTTTAGCCATCCAAGCATTACCACAAACCAATAATAAAGTTAAAGATAGGGAAATACAAACAGCGGCAATTTTTGGACGTTTCCACAAAGTTACCAAAGCCACTATTAAACTAACACAAGCTAATCCCAAAGGATAAAAAAATAGAGGTAGTAATTTAGAAAGATATAGAAACATTATTTTGAATAACTCAGGAGTTAATTAAGATCCAGATCCCCGACTTCTCCAAGAAGTCGGGGATCTGTCCACTTTATATTTTACATTTAATGATGTTTATCTACCTATCACCAATTAATATTCTAACAGCTTTTTCTATTACTATAGATGCCGCTGGGCAGTTTGTACAGGATTCAGAAGAGTTACTTTATCTTGCCAATTTAACGCTGATTTTTTTCTTGGAGAAGCACTTTGATTTTGAAATAATACAAAAGCCGCTACAGCTATTAAAAAATAACCAAAATATTTTTGTAATTTTTTACCATCAATAAATTGAGATAAATAAGCACCAAAAAAACTACCCAAACTAGCAGAAATCACAAAAGATCCGATTAAATTCCAATCTAAATCCACCTGTCCTAAATAACCTAAAAAACCAGAAATTGCATTAACAACTAAAATTAATAAAGAAGTACCAATAGCTTCTTTCATAGGTGTTTTACCCAAAATCACTAAAGCCGGCACAATCGCAAAACCTCCTCCAACTCCCACTAAACCTGTTAATATTCCCACACCTAAACCTTCAGTTAACAACCATAACCAACAATACTGACAAACAGGAGGTTGATAAACTTCGATTTTGATATTTTCTAAGTGATCTTCTGAAGATAATTTAGTGGAATTTTGCAAACTTCTCTTAATCATTAAACTTGCTGCTATCAGCATCATAATTGCAAACAGCAGCATTTGTAAATTATCAGTAACAAATGGTAAACCTGCAATTTTTGCCCCTAAAAAAGCACCCAACATAGTAGCAGAACCAAAAATAAATGCTTTTTTAAAATTAATATTTCCCTTTTTCCAATGAGGAATTAAACCAATTAAACTCACAGTACCTACAATTACTAAAGTCATAGCAATTGCAGGTTTTGTTGGTACTCCCATTACATAAACTAAAATTGGTAAAGCTAAAACCGACCCACCACCACCAATTAAACCTAAACTAATACCAATTCCCGTTGCTAAAATATGTCCTAATATCCACATCATAATAATTCGTAATTCGTAATTTTTAGGTAAGTATTCAGGATACAGAATAAAGGATTAATAATGAATTAGAGTTTTCGATTTATTCTTGATAATTGATACAAAAACTTACTTTTGTAGCTCACTACTACAAACAAATATTCTGACTCCTGACTCCTGAATTATTACAAAGAAAAATTAACCACGTTGGTTATAAGGTAACTTAGCTAATAACATACCCATTGCACAGGTATTTGTCACCCCTGCAAATACCAAACCAGCACCCACAAAACCGCTTAAAATTAAAAACCAGGGAGAAACAAAAGCACCTAACACAGTTCCTATAAAAACTAAAGAACCTGCAACTATTTGTACTTGTTGCATAATACTAATAGGAGCATTTTTATTAACTTGAGTCGGATATCCTGACTGTTTCCAAGCAGTAATTCCACCTTGTAACTGACAAAAATCTACAAACCCAGATTGAATTAATTTTTGTGCTGCTTTATTGGATCTATTTCCAGATTGACAGTAAATAACAACTTGTTTACCAGGAACTAATTTGATTTTTTCTGGTTGAAATTGAGAAAGTGGTAAAACTTGAGAACCGGGAATATTTTCACCTGCATATTCTGAAATTTCTCGCACATCTATTAAATGTACTTGCTGTTTTTCTATTAACTCCTTAACACCAGCAGCATCAACAAATTGTAATTCCTGTTTAGTTGAAGTATTCATTTCTCAAAACTCCTCAAAATCCTATTTACTAAATATTAAAAACTCTGCCATTAAAAACTCTGCGTACTCTGCGCCTCTGGGTGAGAAATACCCTAAAATATTAAACTGCAATAGCATTTCCACACTTTTCATTTGCTGGAACAGCAGCCATCATTTTTTGCGGATTAGGTAAATTTAACCCATTCATTAATTGAATAAAACAGTCCCGATTATGTCCTTTAAATCTAGGATTATATTGCTTTTCTTCCCCAATAGTTGAAACTGTAAAACCTTTATAATCATGTCCAGGATAAACCAAAGTTGCATCAGGAAGAGTAAACATTTTTTGGGTAATGACATCAAATAAAATTCCCGCATTACCACTTTGAAAATCGGTTCTTCCACAACCGCGAATTAATAAAGAATCGCCGGTTAATAATCTTTCTTTGTTTAATAAATAAGCTAGATGACTATCTGTATGTCCTGGTGTGGCGATCGCTTCAATTACAATAGAATCTAATTGTAAAATTTCCCCATCTTGCATTTGTTGATCCGCGCAACTCGCTGGTGCATTTGCTGGTACAACTCCCAAACATCCAGTTAGTTGACGTAATTTACCCGTACCTGTGATATGATCTGCATGGATGTGAGTTTCTAAACAGTAGCGTAGTGTTAAACCTAACTCTTGAACTAGCTGTAGATCCCGTTCTACCTGTTCCAACACCGGATCTACTAAAACTGCTGCTTTTGTTGTCTTGTCAGCAATTAAGTAAGTATATGTACTAGATTCTCTGTCAAAAAGTTGGCGAAATAACATATTTACACCTGAATTATTTACCTAACGAAATGATTATATTGCTATATAGTAAGATAGTCAACATAAAGTTATAAAATTTTTGTGGTTTTTTATGTCAGATATATTTCCGGGCGCTCTTAATCATGTTGCAGAATATTTCAAAGTGCTATCTGAAGTCAGTCGGTTACAGGTGTTGTGTTGTTTAAAAAATGGAGCGAAGAATGTAACCCAAATCATAGCTGAGACTGGACTAGGACAAGCAAACGTATCGAAGCATCTTAAAATTTTAACTCAAGCGGGTATTGTCAAAAGAACACCCGAAGGAGTCAGCGTGATTTATGAAATAGCTGATCCGATATTATTTCAATTGTGTGATTTAGTATGCGATCGCCTACAAGTGAGACTCGAAGAACAAACTAAGCAGTTAGAGAAACTCAAACTTTAGGAGTCAGGAGTCAGGAGTCAGGAGTCAGAATAAAGATTTTTCTGTTCCCTGTTCCCTGTTCCCTGTTCCCTTTGATTAACTAAACTGCTCTTCTGCATCTAAATTAAATAGCATTTGCAGAGTTCTCATACAATTACGTCTAGCTTCAACATCTTGCTGTGACCGTAATTGTACCATGGGATCATGTAAAATTTTATTCACTATTCCTCGTGTGAGAGCTTCAATCACTTCTTGGTGTTTTTCACCAAATTCTGACCCTAAGCGAGAAAGTGCTTTTTGTAATTCTTGCTCGCGGATGTTTTCCACTTTATTCCGCAAAGAACTGATAGTAGAGACAGTTTCTAAACTCCGCCACCACACATCAAAATCTGCCACCTCTTCATCTAGGATTTTTTCAGCTTCCTGTGCCATTTTACGACGACTTTCGTAGTTTTGCGCTACAACAGCTTTTAAATCATCCACATTAAAAGCCTGGACATTTGGCAAATCGTTTACATCTGCATCAACATTTCTAGGTACAGAAATATCAAATAACATCAACGAGTGGTTAGGATCTAAAACCATTTCTAACTTAGCACGATCCAAAATTGGCTCTGTTGAAGAAGTGCTAGTAAATACTATATCACTATGGGAAACCACAGATATCATTTCTGGTAACAGATGTATTTTAATAGGTACTTCTGAGAACTGCTTTGCTAATTCTTCCGCACGTTCACGAGAACGGTTCACAATAGCAATTCGAGTTGCACCTTTAGAAATTAGGTGTTGTACAAGTAACCGCGACATTTTCCCCGCACCGAGAATAGCGATCCGATAGGGAGCTAAATTTTCTACCTTAATTTGCGCTAATTCCACAGCAGCGGAACTAATAGAAACTGCACCAGTACCAATACTGGTTTCTGTACGGACTCGTTTACCTGCGGTGATAGCTTGTTTAAATAAGCGATTTAAAGTTGTTTTTATACCATTAAATTGTTGTCCCAGTTTGTGAGTATTTTTCACCTGAGCCAGAATTTGACCTTCACCGAGAACCAAACTATCCAAACCAGCAGCAACTCGCATCACATGAGTCACAGCGTCAGAGTGCATCAAAGTAAATAAATGTTGACGCAAAGATATGATAGGTAATTTGCTGTGTTCTGCCAGAAACTGAGTAACCTCCTGAATACCGTAAGTAATTTCACTGCTAACAATGTAAATTTCTAGACGGTTACAGGTGCTAAGGATAGCCACCTCATCAATATGGGGATAACTGAGGAGATGAGCGATCGCACCTTCGGTTTGAGGTTCAGGAATACTGAGTTTTTCTCTTACTTCTACTGGGGCTGTTTTATGGCTTAACCCCACCACTGCAATATTCATCTTTTATTTCTTAAATTCTTAAATGGATAATTTGTAATGGGTAATGGGTAATTGGTAATTGGTAATGGGTGGTAATAAATTTTTCCAATCACCAATCACCAATCACCAGTCACCAATCACCAAAAATTAGTGCAGTTGTACGATCTTGGGTTGCTCATTCATGTGAATGGTATCTACAAAGCGAGCAGTCTTAGACTGGCTAGAAATAACCAAACTTTGAGTTCTAGAACCACCGTGGAAGAAACGTACACCTTGCATCAAATTACCAGAAGTGATACCACAAGCAGCAAAGAGAACAGTTTCACCAGATGCCAATTCATGAGCATCATAAACCTTATCTGGGTCAGTGATACCCATAGAAGCTAGACGATCTAAGTTAGATTGTTTGCTTTCACCGATCAAACCGGTTTTCACAACTTCAGGATCATAGATTAACTGACCTTGGAAGTGACCGCCTAAAGCACGCATAGCAGCGGCAGAAATTACACCTTCAGGAGCAGCACCAATACCCATCAGCGCGTGAATGTTAGTACCAGCAAAACCGCAAGATAAAGCTGCACCTACGTCACCATCAGAAATTAATTGTACTCTTGCGCCAGCTTCGCGGATTTCTTTGATTAAATCGTTGTGGCGTTCGCGCTTCATCACAACTACTACCAGTTCTTCAATAGAGCGACCTAAACACTCAGAAAGAATCTTCAAGTTTTCGGTAGCTGACTTGTTGATATCAACCTTACCCTTAGCTGCTGGGGGTGCTGCTAACTTCTTCATGTAAAAATCAGGAGCAGCAAACAGACCACCTTTTTCAGAAATTGCCAAAACGGCCATTGAACCGGGTTGTCCGTAAGCTACCAAGTTAGTACCTTCGCATGGGTCAACAGCGATATCAATTTCAATTAATTCATCAGGGTTGCATTGTGCTTTAGCTTCGGGATTAGCACAAATACCTACTTCTTCACCGATGTAAAGCATGGGAGCGTCATCACGTTCACCTTCACCGATCACAATGCGACCGCGCATATAGATTTTATTCATGCGTTCGCGCATAGCTTCCACTGCTACCTGGTCAGCAGTGTTCTTTTCACCCTTACCCATCCACTTTGCAGAGGCGATCGCTGCTTGCTCCACAACCTCAATAATCTCTAAACCAATTGTATTTTCCACAGGACTGCCCTCTCAGTTGCTGATATTAGCGTCGTTTTTATCTGACCATTTCAGTCTTTAAGTCTACCAAAGTACGGATACATATAGAAAAAAGTTAAGTTTTACTGCTATTAATTATCCCAAGTGGTCAAAATGTTAGAAAATAGCAGTAATTTTGTATTAACCTAAGTTGCTAGTTAAGAATAGGAGGCAGGAGGTTAGTAGCTAGTTACTGTTTTCTTAACCAAGAATAACAAATACTCACATTTGCTGAAAATTTCCTGTCATCTTTTGGCTTTGTGACAGAATTACAGTAAAATCACTGTATGCTACTAGGATTCAAAACCCAACTCAAAGTTAACAAGCAACAACGACTACTACTGGCGCAACACGCAGGAGTAGCCAGACACGCTTGGAATCAAGGTTTAGCACTGTGTCAACAGGTATTATTACATAACAAACTGCAACCAGAAGAAAAAATCAAATTTCCCACAGCCATAGATTTACACAAATGGTTAGTAGCAGCCATTAAATCTACCCATCCTTGGTATGATGAAGTGTCTAAATGCGCCCCTCAATACGCATTAAGATAT
>NZ_JACJPU010000034.1:0-58588 GCF_014696235.1 Sphaerospermopsis sp. FACHB-1194
AGGCGACTGTTCGAGTTCTGTCATGGAGATTGTTGTGGTGATCCTTGCTACGAAGCGGTCTTTTCTGACCAAGGTTGGGACGGTCTACCACTTCCTCTAACATACCTCTAAGATACAAGGTTGGGTTAAGCAAAGCGCAACCCAACGCAATAAATTTGTGAATATTTTGGTTTTCATTCTCTTTACTATTTATACTACGCTTTTGGGGGTGGGACTAATAACATAACCTTCGTGAAGGCAAAAACAAGAAGATTCATTATATGATTAGTATATTGTTTATTTGAATAACCATGCAAAATAATCAGGATGAATCCGTTAAGGTTGATGAAATAGCCAACCTTTTAGCAAGAGTAAAGCCTGTAGAAGTATATGCCCACGAAGAAGCATTAGCCACAATTCTTATTCAGAAAGCTTTGGAGAATGCACAAGTAACTTCTACTGCTCCTGGAATTTCACTAGCTGCTGCATTTGATTTAATCGTTGCTGCTGAATACTATGGAAAATTGACTAATAAAGGATGGCTTTACTGTCCAATTGATAATTCACCTCTGTTGATTTATCCATATACTAACACCTGTCCAAGATGTACTTTGCAAGGTAATTTCTTATTTCATCAAGCCAATAAACCTCCATCGGGAACAATTGGTAAAACAACAAGTCGATTACTATGTGTATTTTTAAAACACTTATTTAAAATCAATTCACAAGATTTAGAAATATATCATGGTATTGAACCTATTGATGTAATAGTTTATGATTCAAAGGAGAATATAGTTTTACTTTCAGAAGTTAAGGCTGCTCCACTGACTACTTTACCTCTAGCAGTACCTGTTGAAATACAAACTGAATTGGGAGATGAAGGTGAATTATTATCTCGTTCACATTCACCTATAGATAATTCTTTTATTAGTGCGTCTAATTTGTATATTATTCTTCCCAAAATTGAAAATGATGTATATAAATATGAACTAATAAATTTAGGAATCAAAGGAAATAATAAGTCTTCAGTATGGGTATATGAGCAAATGGGGGCAGCTTTTAATGATGATAATCAACTTTTTTATCGTTATTTCCAGTTTTGGAGTATGGCTTTTTCTGCATATAACAAAGCTGCAAGGGGTAGGGGAAATTTCCCAGAACCTGTTTATTGGTTAACTAATGCTTGTGGACAACCTATTCCTAGACCTGAAAATTGGCCGCAAAGAAGAAGTGGTGAAGGATATGAATCTATTTCTGATAGTAAATCTAGTGTAGGAATGGATAGAACTGATGATATTAAAAAAGGAATTTATCAAGTATTAAAAATTGCCGCATCCCAAAAGCCAAAGCATAGTAAAATAAGCGTAAAAACTGCTATATTATCTAATATTCATGCTGTGCGTCACTATAATGATTATTTATTAGAACTTCAGGATATTGTTTGGACTATAGATGAAACTGGACAAGCCAAAACTGTTGCTGATTTACCAGCAGATAAAGAAATATTTAATCTATTTGATGGTATAATAACTTTTACTGAAAGTCATATAAGAGATGAATGGATTAAGCAAAAGTTTAGATTTTAATATTTCTTTGGAAGTGGTTTATAATCACGTTGCTAGGCGGGTAGGTGTGGATGTGCAAAAAAGGATCAACACTCTAAAAATCGGGCAAAAAATGCAAGATTTACCCGAAGAACTTTGGCATGAAAGTTTTAAGTTTTATGTCAAAAATGATCCTAACAGACAAGGAGGACCCAATTTAAGGATGATTCGCCTTGATCCTGAAAAACCTTCATTAACAGTTACAGGTTATATTTTTAATAAGTTTGTCCATCCATATCAAAACAGATTTATTACTGTACGTGAAGCGGCTCGTTTACAAGGATTACCTGATGATTTAAAATTACAGGGAACTTTAACCAGTTGTCAGCTTCAAGTTGGTAATGCTGTACCTGTTCCACTGGCAAAAGCTGTATTTGAACAATTAGTTAAACAAGCTAATTTATTAGGATTTGAAAATAGTTCTTTGACGGGACTGAGTTTATTTAGTGGTGCGGGAGGTATGGATATTGGTGCTGATATAGCAAGGATAAAAACTAAGGTAGCTGTTGATAATTGGGGTGATGCTTGTGCAACTTTAAATGGTTATTTTGGCGATCGCATTCAAGTTCTAGAAGAGGATATTTCTCAGATTACAGATCCGTTAAGTTTCTGGCAAAATGTTTCAGGTGAAATAAATAAACCTGATATTATTTTTGGTGGTCCTCCCTGTCAAGCTTTTAGTCAAGCTGGTAAACAAAGAGGTTTAGAAGATCAACGGGGTAGTATGATCTATGAGTTTTTACGGTTTGTGGAGTATTTGCAGCCAGCTTTTTTTGTGATGGAAAATGTTTCTAATTTGAAGGGTTTAGGAGGCGGAAAGCTATATCAAGAAATTTGTAATAATATGATTGATTTAGGTTATAATGTGTCATCAGGTGTACTTTTAGCTGCTGATTTCGGTACTCCTCAATTAAGGAAAAGATTGTTTTTTATTGGTTCTAGAAAACATATTGGTAGTATTGATTTACCATTACCTACTCATAGTCCTGGTTGTCAATTATTGGGATTATTACCTTATGTTACTGTGGGAGAAGCATTTGCTAATTTACCAGATGCAGAATTTAGTCGTTGTAGATGAATAATTTTTATTTCACGCAGAGACGCAGAGAACGCAGAGGAGGAACGCAAGTATCATGTCAATTGCAATTTTTAGCAATGCGTTCTCAGATGAGCTAGTTACATTACAGCCACTGAGTTGAATCGTCAACCTAGAAAGGTTTTAGATAAAGCTTATGAACGTCCAATTACAATTACTAGAAATGACCAATCTTTTGCGCTGTTGCGTCGTGAAGATGTGGCTTATTTAGTGAAAGGGGTAACACAAAGTAAGGCTGTTTTTGAGGTGTTATCGGTTGCGTTTCGGTTATTATTAGGACAAAAAATAGGTTATGAGCATCCTTATGGATGGTTGAGCGTATTTGATGCTGATGAATTGCAAGATTTTATTAAAGAGGTAAGTAAGGCTTTTCGCTTAACTGATACTTCTAATGAGGCTTGGGATTTGATTGATGCTACTATTCATGAATGGCATGAAAGTGCGATCGCAATCACCAGTCCTGACCTAGCAGCAGCTTTTAATGATGAAAATAAAGAGGGTAAATCATGTTAAAATTTATGTTCAAATAATGATAAAAGTAGCAATTAAGCACAATTTAATTTAAAATAATAACTGGAGTTTAAGTTAATAAGATGACTTACATAACATCAAAAAGAATGGTAAGAAGAGGAAGAATTTTTCCTGAATTGACTATATCACCAGAAGAATTAGCCAGACGAGAAGCAGAAGATGAAATATTTTATCAACGTTGTCGGGCAATTTTTGAGCGTGTCCGTCCTGAATATATTGAAAATCACTATGGTTGGTATATTGCTATAGAACCAGATAGTGGAGAATATTTAATTGATCAGGATAGGATGGAATCTCATAAAAGAATGTTGGAAAAATATCCTCAAGCTAGACATTTCGTTTTTTGTTTGAATGAAACGGGGACAACTGGCACAATATGATAGAGGGTTATTTGGGAGAAAATGGGCAATTATTTTTTGAAATTGAATTAGTTACTAATGATGGCTTAAATCTTCCTATAGATGCCCTATTTGATACGGGTTTTGCAGGTTTTATGGCTATTAATACACAAGATTTAGATGGATTAGAATGGGTGTATAGTGGGGAGGAAATATTACGGACTGCGAAAGGTGAATCAAAATTTCAGATTTATTTAGGTCAAGTGATATTAGACTGAAAGCAGTATCAAATTCCTGTGAATGTTGGTAAAGGAATTAATGAAGTTTTATTGGGTTCTGAGTGGTTAAAGTTGTTGCGTTTGGTGGTGGATTTTCCAGAAGGTATTTTGACTTTGGGATGATTTTTTATCTCACGCAGAGACGCAAGTTCTATTACTTTGGTTAAATAATTTTCTGTGTGTTTTGTTAATACTGTTTTGACTAATTTAGGATAATTTATTGTTTCTATAAAATAATCTCCTGTTTGATGGATGGAAATACTAGCAATTTTAATTGATGTCAGGTATAATAGTTTCAATCTTTTATTTTCGTAGGTTGGGTTAAGCGAAGCGCAACCCAAAGCAGTTAAATTATAAAGATGTTGTGTTGAGGAAAGAAACCCAACCTATATCTACATCTACTTTTTATCCGCTTTTTTCGGATGCCATGAGTTTGTGTAGATGTAAATTATATCCGCCTAGTTATAAAGACCTTTTGTTAAATTTTATTAACGACTGATAATTTTAAAATTGATGTTATAATCTATTTTGGTTGGCTAAATTAATCCGGGTCTTTAAATAAAACATAATTTTTATTACATAAATAATGAAATCTCTTGTTAAACAATTAAGTCTATTTGAATTAGAAGTGACAACAACAAATCCTGAAAAAATAGTATTACCAAAAGGCTATAAAGGATTAGCTGCTTTTCATAAATATTGGGGTAAAAAACCAATTGAATGTTTATCATTTTTAATTGAAAACTTAACAGAAAAAGGTGATATTGTTTTAGATCCATTTTTAGGATCAGGCTTAGTTGCTCGTGAAGCAGTAATTAGGGAAAGACGATTTATAGGTATTGACATTAATCCTGTAGCTGTAGAATTATCGAATTTATTAGTCAATTTACCAAATCCAGATATTTTAAAAAAAGCTCTTAACGAATTAGAAAAAAGTATTAAATCAGACATATATAAAACTTACTTACTAGAAGATGGAAAATTTGCAACTCACTATTTATGGAATGAAAATGAACTAAATTCAGTTTGGCATTTATCACCAAGAAGAAACGAAAGTGATAAAAGGATACCAACTAATTATGACTATCAAGTACTTAAACAATTTGAGGGATACGAACCTAAAATACCTCGGCCAATTCAATTATTTCAAAATAGCCGCATAAATACAAATGATACTTTAACACTAAAAGATCTATTTACTGGTCGCGCATTATATAATATAGATTTGTTACTTGATGCAATTCACAAACAACCAGATTCTATCAAATCTGCATTATTACTATCATTAACATCTGCTTCTGGTCAAATGTCTAAGATGGTTTTTGCAATTACAGGAAGAGGTAAAACAAAATCTGACCCCACAAATAAAATAGAAGTTGGTAGTTGGGTGATAGGATATTGGCGACCAAAACTACATTTTGAAATTAATGTGTGGAATTGTTTTATTAAACGTGCAAATAGTTTACTAAAATCTATTCAAGAAGATGAATTAAAACAAGTTTATTGTGTATCTAAAAGATTAATAGATGTTATTGATAATAAAGCAGACGTGGCAATTTTTCAAGGTAATAATCGAAAAATTCTTAATAATTGCCCTGATGGAACTATTTCTTTAATATTAACTGATCCTCCACATAGTGATAGGATTCCATACTTAGAATTGAGTGAAATGTGGAATTGTTTAATAGATAAAAATCCGGATTTTTCTCAAGAAATTGTAGTTTCTAATGCTCGTAATCGAGGAAAAAATAAAAACAATTATGTGGCTGAAATGAGGGAATTTATGCAAACCGCTACTCGTATCCTCAAACCTGGTGGAATATTAGCTCTATTTTTTAATGCGAGAGATGCTGATAGTTGGCAGTTTTTAAAAGAGGTAATACCATCTGATAATCAATTACAATTTCGAGGATTATTTCCTATGAAATATTCAGCTAATTCAGTAATACAAGACAACAGAAAAGGGGGTTTAAAAAATGATTTCGTTTTAATCTATCAAAAACCTGGAAATGAAGATAATATAAAATTGATTTTTTTAGAAAAATTACCTAATTGGTCTAAAGAAATACCTAATATTCACTCAAAATAATCTTAAATCTGAAAAATCAAATGAGTTACACATTTTATCAACTTTCTCGGCTCTATGATGAAAATAAATTTTTTGAATTAACATCATCTTCTGAAGGATTATATTTTTTAAAATTACGTTCTTTGGCTCGGAAAGATTATTACTTGCATTTATTTCAAAAAGCACAAATATCTTCAGATAATTTAGGAGTAAAGCAGTATCTTGAAACACTTTTTAAATCTAATATTTCTTTAAAAACTATTCATGATTCTATTAATCAAATATATGAAGGACAAAGAGAAGAACGTCGTATACATGAACAAGAGTTACTAGCAGAATTATATAAGCTAAGAGTTTTTGACTGGGGTGGTATCCATCAAAATGATATTAATAAGTATCTAGTTGATAACTACATAAAAAAGATTACTAATTATGATAATTTAATAGAAAAAGTAGAAAATGAAATTTTACATAGTTTAAAAGGTTTTGTTCTGTGTTCTTGGTATAATAATTGGACATCAATTATTATTGAGGATATTTTTAAAGATCATGAGCGTGTTTTACCAACTGTAGGGTTAATTAAACAAGTTGATTTTTTCATTGATGATATACCTTTTGATTTAAAGGTAACGTATTTTCCTAAAGGTTTTATGGAAAATGAGAGAAAGAAAAGAAAACTAACAATTAAGGAATTATCAGAGTTAAAGAAGACAGCCAAAATATTTAATCTTCCTTTTGATCAAAATCGTCCCGATGATGAACTATTGATTGACTTGATTACAGCTTTTACTGAAAGTTCCCAGCAGAATGTAAAAGATTTTTATGATAATTTTGTGAAAATTAGAAGAGATATTATCAATGAGACATTAAAACAACCACGTGAACTTTTGCGCTGGTTGTATGAAAATCAAGGTTCTCAAAGATTTGATGCAAGTAATAGGTTATTTTTAGTTCTTGTAGATACTAATTCTTTAGAAGATAGTTGGAAGTTGAAAAGGGATTTTACTTTGTTAAAAAGTAAAATTGATGAATATCTAAATACACGCTCTTTTAAAAAGGATGATTTGTTACTAAATTGGACTTTTAATAACAATCAATACCAAAGCTATGCTGATGTTTTATTTGTACTAAAGTAACACCAATAAATTATAAAAAAAGGGATAAGCAAAACGCCTATCCCCAAAAAATCAACTAATCAATGATTTAAGTTCCAGACTGCCAAGAATTGATATACTCAACCTGATCAGCAGTCAAACTATCAATTGCAATACCCAAAGCTTGCAACTTCAAACGAGCAATTTCTTGATCAACCTCAGTAGGAATAGAATACAAACCAGGTGCTAACTTACCCTTATTCTTCACCAAGTATTCACAAGCTAACGCTTGGTTTGCAAAACTCATATCCATTACCGCGCTAGGATGTCCTTCCGCAGCAGCGAGGTTAACTAAACGACCTTCACCCAGTACAATCACAGATTTACCACTGTTGAGAATATACTGCTCTGTGAAAGGTCTTACAGTCTTGATTTCCTTAGCTTGACTAGCTAAGTATTTCAAATCTAACTCAATATCAAAGTGACCAGAGTTACAAACGATCGCCCCATCTTTCATGACATCGAAGTGTTCACCCCGGACTACGTGCTTGTTACCAGTCACAGTAATAAACAAGTCACCCTGAGATGCAGCTTCAGACATCGGTAATACCCGGAAACCATCCATTACCGCTTCAATCGCTTTAATGGGGTCAATTTCCGTAACGATAACGTTAGCACCCAAACCACGCGCACGTAAAGCAGTACCTTTACCGCACCAACCATAACCAGCTACCACAATGGTTTTACCAGCCAGCAAAATGTTTGTAGCGCGGATAATGCCGTCTAAGGTAGATTGACCAGTACCGTAGCGGTTATCAAAGAAGTGCTTGGTGTCTGCGTCGTTAACATTCATTGCAGGGAAAGTTAACACGCCATCAGCCAACATAGCGCGTAAACGGACAATACCGGTGGTGGTTTCTTCGGTTGTACCAATTAAATCTTTAATTTGATCTTGACGGTGTTGAACCAATTCGGCTACTACATCACTACCGTCATCAATAATAATGTTAGGACGATGATCTAAAGCGATTTGCACGTGGCGGCTATAGGTTTCCGCATCTTCGCCTTTCATCGCAAATACAGGAATTTCATAATCTGTGACTAAACAAGCAGCCACATCATCCTGAGTTGATAAGGGGTTACTGGCAATTAAAACTGCATCAGCACCACCCGCTTTTAAGGCGATCGCCAAATGGGCGGTTTCGGTGGTAACGTGGGCGCAAGCAACTAAGCGCAAACCAGCAAAAGGCTTTTCTTTCTCAAAGCGATCGCGAATTTGCTTTAATACTGGCATTTCCCGGCCAGCCCAGTCAATACGTTGTCTTCCCAAGGGAGCGAGAGCGAGGTCTTTAACCTCGTGCTTTAATCTGGGAGCGGTTGCGGTCATGAAAATTATCCTCTAAAAAATGCAACAGGTTGATAAACCTTTACGTACTTTAACAATATTTTCTGACAAGTAGCCATATTTTCCGGTAAATACTCATTCCCGATTGATCAGCAAAGGTAATTTTTCATTGCTAGATAGTGGAACAGGCTTCTAGCCTGTTGACGGGCAAGACTTGTACTGAGTTTATCGAAGTATGCCCATCCCACATTTTATATTGAATTATGACCAGCTACTTAGCAGTGAGTAGATTTGATTAAATCAATGAAGCCAAAGTTTGCATCAATAGCTGAGATTCCTTACCCATGTCACCTGGTAATAAAAATTGATACCATTGTTGTAACTGCTGCCGAGCTAAAGTATAAAGTGGATCATCAATACCTGAGTTAAAAAGTTCCATTATTGCCTGTCTTTGAGTTTTTCCGCGTCCTAAAATCCTCAGCCATAAAGTTGAAACATCTATAGGCAATTCACTGGTAACAACAATAGTAGTACAAAAAATTGCAGGTAAATTATAAACACCTGGAATATTAGATGATTTAATTCCAAATCCTCGAAAATGGTCAGGGAAAATAGAGGGGAAGATGATCAATTGAGTTTTATTATCTTCTTCTTTTGATTCTTCCTGATCTGTATCTTTTAAAGTTTCATTGACAGGAATAATCCTACCATCAGCTTCACTTGTCCATGTTAAAAAATGACTGAGACAAGTTCGTAATTCCCAGATATTTGGTGTCCAGCGTAGAGGTGAAATAATACACGGATTTGAAGTAAATTCTCCCAATAGTCCCAAGGATGTCCTAGATTTATTGATGTCAGGTTCAAACAATACATCTACCATTTTTGCTTCTGCCACCACTTCAGGACTAACCAATATACGCGGGTTATCAGTAAAAAGTGTTTTTATGTATGTACTTTCCCAGCCTAATCGAGAAGGATGTTTATAGACTCTCAATTTAGGGTTACGGGGAATAAGTTCATTGAGGAAAACATTACCATAATTACTAAGTAGTGCAAAAAGGTAATTTTGGGCAAAAATCACAAAAGATGGTCGAGACATAGACAATTTTTCCCAAATATTGTTTCTAATCTGTTCTGCATTTAATTAGCCATATTTTATCATAAATACCTATTAGCTATTACATACTACCTATATCTTCAACATAAGTAAGATTAAGACCCGATCTAACTTTTGGTTTTTTCATCTTTCTCTGGTAAGACTATAGGACTCCTATTTAATTATTTGCCAAAATTCTGTACACAAGAGGTCGTCAAAAGTAAGGGGTTTAGCAATCCTAAACCCTGACATAGATCATGAAACATCTGGTAAAAATTATCATAGGGACAATTCATGAATTATCCCTACAGGGGTTTCGTGGTTATACACATTTCATGACCACAAAATGTCTATTACCCAAGGAGGTATTTAAGTGCTAGGTAAATTTTTAGCGATTACGGGTTCAATGATCATATCCATTGCACCCATACCTAAAGCTACAGCCCAGACACCGAATAATTTACCAGAAATACCAGAAAGTTTACATAAAACTACATTTACTAAAACAACATTAACTCAACCACAACAAGAAAAAGAAAATCAATTTTTAGAACAATTGGCGATCGCCTCTGGTACTACCATCGCTATGGTAATCATGAGTTGGGGAGTTCGTCGTTTCCAAAAACGTTTAAGTAATAATTTCCTCAAAGTCTCTGACTCTAATTCCTCAGAATATCAACCCATCACTACATTACTAAATAAACAGCAAGAGCGACATCTTCAAGAAGTTAAAACCCGACTATTTCAACTTGCACAAGCTGGAATTTGGGTCAGTGGTAGTTTAATTATTTTAGGACTATTTCCTGCTACCCAAGCCCTACAAATTGGGATTCTCACCATTGCCAAAATTCCCATTAAATTAATAGTTGTTGGTGTGGGAACATATCTAATAGTAAGGTTTACCTATGCCATTATAGATCATTTTACCTCTACTATCATCAGTGGTGGAGCATTACTAACTCCAGAAACTTCCGAACGTTTGCAATTGAGAATATCCACATTTTCTGGGGTTACTAAAAGTATCACTATCATTATTTGGGTAGGTGCAGGAATCCTAATGTCCTTAATTGCTTTGGGAATAAATATTGTTCCTCTTTTAGCTGGTGCTGGTTTAATTGGTGTGGCTGTATCTTTGGCTTCTCAGAACTTAATTAAAGATGCCATTAATGGCTTTTTGATTATTCTTGAAGATCAATATGCTTTGGGTGATGTGATTACTGTGGGAAATGTGAGTGGTTTAGTGGAAAATCTCAATTTGCGAATGACTCAAATACGGGATGCAGAAGGAAGATTAATTACAATTCCTAACAGCGAAATTAAAGTTGTAGCTAATCTTTCTAGTCGCTGGTCTCGTGCTGATTTAATTATTCCAGTTTCTTATCAAACTGATATTGATAAGGCTTTGAAATTAATTGAAAATGTCGCTATCCAGATGAATCAAGAACCTCAATGGAAACGACAAATTATTGAAACCCCCAGTATTTTGGGAATTGATAATTTTGGCGATCGCGGGATGATGATTCGTGTTTGGATCAAAACCCAACCCCTCAAACAATGGGATGTAGCGCGAGAATATCGTCGTCGTCTGAAAATTGCTTTTGATGAAGTTGGAATTAATATTCCCGTACCTCAACAATCAATCTGGGTTAATGATGTTCAGTTATTGAGTTATCAAGAAAGTGGTTCATCTTTGCATTAAGCAGATATTTGACTGACTTAAAATGTGATTCAAACCCTGTTCTGGTGTAGCGGTAATTCATGAATTGCCGCTACTTTCGTTATTTTTTGCGTAAGTCCTGGATAAGTCAGGGGTTTTTCGCTATTCTCTTGCAAATTTAGTATAAATGTACTATAATAAATTCATCGTGTCCGACCTGTAAACAATATCTGGAAGATGGATTCAAGGGTATTACAAGGGTATTACAAGGGTATTACTATGATGAAGCACTATATTCTCAATCTTAATCCAACTGCCAAGCATGAATGGGATCGTTGTATTTTACGTGATCCTCTGACCGCAAAACGTCCAGACATAGCAAAATTAATTGCTGAAGCGGTAGGTGCGGATACGGGTAGTTATTTAGTCAGTGTCAATATTGAAGTTACAGTTTTGGAGGAAGCAGCATTACCTCAAGCTGAACAACTTTCCCTTCCCCTTCCAGAAGTGAGTATTTCTTCGCCAATTCGGGAAGCAGCGTAATTAAAAGTTAATTAAACAGTCCTGGGTTGGGTAGACATCAGGAAACCCAACACCTACAATTGTAGGATTTTTCTAAAAAATAGCAAAAATACCCAAGTAGATTGTACATATAATCATAGCACAAAAAGTAAATAAGGATTAATCAATCCTGAAAAAACCTATTTGCGTTGAATTATTGATAACATTCTCAATAATCTTGAGAATAAAGGCTGATTATTATCAACAAGGCGCAATTGATCTATTTTAGCAAAATCAATATTTAAAAAACTTATATTTAGCTAATATCCCCGACTTCTCTAATATTTAATCTTCATCAACCAGAGATATAAAATAGAAGTCGGGGATCTGATCACCTTTTTAACAATTCTTGAATTTGCTGATTAATAATATTCACATCAAACTTTTGACTAGCACTAATTCTAGCATAATTAGCGATATTTTGCATCAAGTCTTTTTCCTGAACACAATGATTAATTACCTGTGCTAATTCTTGGGGGTTATTTGGTGTGATTAAAAAACCATTTATCCCATCTTCAACTAATTCTATTGCACCCCCAGCTTTAGCAGCAACCACAGGTTTACCGCATAGCATCGCTTCCACAATAACTCTACCAAAAGGTTCAGGTGCAATTGATGTATGTGCCACTAAATCACAAGCTGACATTAATTGGGGAATATCATCACGAAAACCTAAAAATTTAACTCGGTTTTCTAAATTTAAAGCTTTTACTTGATCGTGTAATTCTTGTACATATTCATCCTCACCAAATAAAGCATCACCGACCAAAATAACATTAACATTTTCTGGACATTCTGCCAAAGCATCAATTAAAATATGCTGTCCTTTCCAGAGAGAAAGACGGCTAAAATGTCCCACTACAAATTTATCCTCTAATCCCAAATTTAGCCTTAATTGCTGAGGTTCATTTTCAGAAACTTGATAATTTTTAATAGCAAAACCATTATAGACAACTTCTACAAAATCAGCTTTCCCACCAGCTTGGATAAATGCAGTTTTACTAGCTTGAGAATTAGCAATTACTAAAGATGCAAAGCGATTAATTAAAGTAATAGCAACCCGGAGATTAGTGTTACTAAAATGTTCTAAAGATAGAATATCATGTAAATGATAAACCAAAGGACGACGAGAGAGAAAACTTGCTATTGCACCGACAACTAAAGCTTTTTGAGTATTAGCGTAAATTAAATCATATTCCCTAGCGCGTGTCACGACTTTATTAATTAAAGGTGTGAGTTTTCCTAAACTAGCTAATGCTGTAAATAAACTACTTTGTTTTTTAACTTTAATAGCTTGAGTTGCTAAAACTTCCACAGGAATATGATTAATTTCCAGTAACTTTCTAAAATCACCATCTGCAAATAAACCAACCAAAGAATTATTAGCAAAGGGTTTAGCAATATCTAATAAACATAACTCAGCACCACCCGGTTTACCACTTTGATCTAAAAACAAAATCTTCATTATTATCTACCTTTATCTGCGTTTAATTTATCAATTTTGATCAGCTAAAATAACTTGTCTTACTTGTTGAGAAATATGATTCCAATCATAATTTTGTACTGCATAATTACGACATTCTTCTCTAGAAGGTAAAATGATTTTTCTTAACATTGCTTGTTCTAATTTATCAGCAATGCTATCAACAGTAATAGAATCAGTAATTAAATCTGGTGCAAAACCCTGTAAAATTTCCGGCATTCCCCCTACAGGTGTGCATAAAACTGGAGTACCACAGGCTAAAGATTCCACAATTGCTAATCCAAAACCTTCAAAAGACTGACTGGGCATTACTGTTAAATTAGCAGATTGGTAAGCAATTGGTAACTGTTCATCAGGTAAAAAACCTAAGAATTTAACATTGTTTTCTAGTCCAAGTTCTATCACCTGTTGTTGTAGTAAATTTTGAATATGTCCACGTCCAGCAATAGCTAACCAAATATCAGGAATTGTGGGTTTAATTATGGCTAGTGCTTGTAATAACTTATCAATTCCCATGCGATAAACTAGACGACGGGAGGTAAATAATATTGGTCGATCAGTTGGCCAACCTAGTTGTTTTCTGGCTGTGAGACGAGATAAATTATATTGAAAGTGATTGATGTCTACTCCACCGGGGATAATGTGAATTTTATGCCAGGGAACTTGATATTGTTGATGTAAAATATTACCAAAAGCTTGGCTGAGAACAATGAAGCGATCGCAGCGATTATAGGTATTTTTTTCTATTAATTGCTTCTTCATCCAAATACTTAGTTTTTTATTTACTTCTTCTTCCTTACTTTCCGAAGCCCAAGGACCATGAAAATTAAAAGTAATTGGTACTTCTTTCGGTAAAAGATCCAAAATCGGAAAGCTATATAATGCGAAATGTAGATTAATTGCATCAGGTTGATCTAATCTAGTTTTTTGGAAGTTAGTCCGAATGGACCATAATCTTTTCCAAATTTGACTATCTGGAGATGCTAAATTATTTAACTGAATATTTGACTGAATGGGTGTATTTTTTGCATCAGGTAAACCTACACCACATAATTCTATTCGGTCTTTATTTAGAGCTAATTTTTGAGTTAGTTCATAAATATACCTTTCTAATCCTCCCGGTGTTTTGGGAAACCAACCTGTTCCCAATGTGAGGATAGACGCAGAAGCTAATTCCTGAGTTTTTGTCATACCTTCCACCTAATTATCTCCTTAACTTCCTCACACGATGAAACTTATTTAATAGGTAAGTCTGAAACGATACAGTTAATGCTCACAATCATCAATTAACAAACCTTTAGTTTAATCCGGTTAAAAATTTGTAAATCAGGTAGTTTTTGAATAAATTATTTTTATATATTGAGTTTACTGAGTACAGGGAGTCTTGGGATTTTGTACTTAGTAAAAGATATCATTAATATCTATTAAATCCGCACCTTTGATAATTAAATATTTTCTCAAGCTTTGTATCTATCTACAGAATTAGGCTTTGATGAATCCTGTATTATAATTAACAAGTTCCGAGGGGAAGATAAATTATTTTTCTGAAAAAGAATAATATTGGCAGATGAGAAAATATAAAAAATATATTTTTTTGATAAAGTTCTGATGAAATTACCTAAAATGCAACATTTATTTGTTAGTTTATTGATGTTTAGTACCAATGATGTTTCTGTGCCTTTTCTCCGCTACGTTTTCGCTACGGTTTTTAGAAAAGGAACAAGATATCAAAAAGCAAAAGCATAATTTAGCAACTCATTTTTGCCAATATGCAGCCATAGCAATTTTATGAAAAACAGATTCACTTCACAAATTCAAAAAAATCAACAACAGCTAATTCAAGTTATCAATAATGTAGTTAGGAGTAGGTACTGGCGACAAAATATAGCTTTCAAAATTTTACTGTCTGTCACTTGTAGCTTAATTGTCATCTTTGCGGGAATGACAATGGAAAAAGCCACAACTCAAACAGCTACAGCACCAGTATTTACTTATCAAACATCTTGGCTTGGTAATACTATTGGTAAGGGAGAACTAAGGGTACAAAACTATATAGAGGCGATGTATGTTACAGGAAATGGACTAATTTATACTAACAGCATTTGGGATGAAGCTGGCATGGAAGCAGCTATCTATAAAGATGGTAAAGTCATAGGTTTCCTAAAAGACTTGCATGGTTGGTATCGTCTTGGTGGGAAAGCGGTTACAGCCAATAGCAAATATATTTATGTTGCTATGAGACAGGGAGGAATGAGTAGTCAAAAAGAAGGTTATCCTTCTGAGGGTAAAACTTGGTACTGTGTGAGACGCTATGATTTAACGGGAAAACCTGCACCTTTTCCTGGGGGAAATGGCTGGGATAAAAGTATGTTAATTATCAGTGACAAAAGCGAAGTTACTGGTTTAGCAATTGTAGGTAATAAGTTATTTGTGAGTAATGCTGATGCCAACATTGTGCGTATTTTCAATACAGAAACAATGCAGGAAACGGGAAAATTTACTGTTAATAATCCCGGAGGAATAGCCGTTGATCCACGGGGAACTTTATGGATTATTCAAAATAAAAAAGGTAATACACCAGGGAAAATAGTTCATTATGACCAAACTGGTAAGAAATTACCCCAACAAATTGTAGATGTTGTTGATCCTACAGCGATCGCCATTTATAAACAAGATAGAATATTAGTAGCTGAAAATGGCATCCGGCAACAGGTACTAATTTACAACATCAAAAACCAACCTGTCCAGGTAGGAACTTTCGGAACTAAAAATGGAATTTATAGCGGTGTTCCTGGAGAAGTTCAAGACTTAAAACTTTATGGTATTACAGGCGTTGGTGCAGATAGTACCGGCAATTTCTATATCAACAATAATGGCTTTAATAATTCAGGAACAGATTTAAGAAAATTCTCCCCATCGGGAAAACTGCAATGGCAATTACTTGGTTTAATCTTTGTTGATAATGCCGATACAGATCCTAAAAGTGATGGTGTTAATCTTTTCACCAAACAAGAAGAATATTGGATGGATTACAGTAAACCAGCAGGTAAACAGTGGACATATAAAGCTTATACTTTAAATCCTTTCAAATATCCTCAAGATCCGCGTCTACATACATCCCCAGATGCTCCTATTTTCCGTCGCATTCAAGGAAAGCCTTTTTTATTTCTGACACATATGTTCGGAAGTATGGTGCAAATTTATCGTTTTGATCCAAAAACAGATGGTGAAATTGCTATTCCCGCGGGAATGTTTGTGGGAACTAATGATCAAGGTAAATCTATAAACGGTAATTGGCCTCCGTATCAACCAGCCAAAGGAGAATGGATCTGGCGAGATAAAAATGGTAATGGTGCATTTGATCAAAATGAATATGACAACAGTGAAGATTATCCCTACATAGGAGGTTGGTGGGTAGATACTAAAGGTGATATGTGGAAAACTTTGCGAACGGAAGATGGTATTCGCCATTATCCTTTACAGGGATTAGATAGTCAAGGAAATCCGATTTATAACTATCGTTCCATGCAAAAGGAAAAGACTCCTAGCTTCTTTAAAGATTTGCGAAGAATTGAATATTTTCCCGAAACAGATACGATGTATTTGTCAGGTTTTACTGTTGAACATCCTGCTATTGGTGATGATTGGGGAGCTGTCGGGTCAGAAATTGCCCGATTTGATAATTGGAGTAAAGGAAATCGCACTCCTAAATGGCGAAGTGTCATTCCTTATGACACCACTGGTAAACGAGAAATTGCTACCGCCGCTATGAGTGTAGCAGGAGATTATGTATTTACAGTGACATCTAAAACTGCGGAGGTTAATATCTATAATGCCACTACAGGCAAACTTGTAAGAAAATTTAGTCCAGGTCCAGAAGTTGGTGGAGAAAGTGGTTGGGTGGATATTCCCCACGGTATTCGCGCTTTTCGTCGTCGTAATGGTGAATATTTAGTGTTTGTGGAAGAAAATTGGAAAGGAAAAGTGATTATTTATCGTTTACCAATTTCCTAAAAATTAGGTTATCCAACTTATTGGATTTGGATTAAGTGTAAAAATCCAGCATTTAGGATTAAGTATGGGTTTAGCAATGCTAAACCCGTACATGAGTCAGAATATTTGCTCATTTGCCATCCAATAATGATTGTTAATGTGAACAAATAAAATTTTTTGGTGTGCTGATTCATGTACAATTTAATCTTCATAATCATAGAACAAATTTACAAAATCAATAAATCTAGCTGTTTTTATTTAAATATGATGATAATTAAGGCTTTGTACTTGTCCTTAATTTTCATAGGTTGAGACTCTGTTTAGAGAATAAATTAATAGAAGTAGAGGAAGTAAAAAAATATGCTAAAAACAACCTTGATGGAATTACAAAAATTAATTCCCAGCAATTTATTAAATACAGTCCAATATATTCATGCTAGTTTACTTGCAAAATTTATTTTAGGTTGGGGAAGTGAACAGTTTCAATTTAGTGAAGCTTCTGCAATGGTTTTTTCTCCCCATCAAGATGATGAAACTTTAGGTTGTGGTGGGATGATCGCTCGCAAACGGGAACAAGGAATAAAAGTAGCCGTCACTTTTTTAACCGATGGACGTGGTTCCCATGGTACAGATACAAATATTCAAAATCAAATTATTCAAATTCGTAAACAAGAGTCTTTAGAAGCATTAAGTATTTTGGGTATTTCTCCTTCAGAAATTCACTTTTTGAATAAAAAAGATGGCAGTTTACCAGATTTAAATCCTGAAGAAAAACAACAAACCATTGCACAGATTTCCGAACTGTTAAAACGTTATCAACCAGGAGAAGTTTATGTTCCTCACCGTAAAGATTGTCATAGAGATCATGAAGCTACATATTACTTGGTAAAAGAGGCGATCGCCCAGAGTGGAATTAAAGTCCAACTCCTACAATATCCTATTTGGGTATTTTGGAGAGCGCCCTTATTTATCCTCTTAAAATTCAATGATATTAAGTCAGCGTATCGCTTATCAATTACCTCAGTACAAGAAAAGAAAAAAAGAGCGATAGCTGCCTATCCTTCCCAAATGCAAACCCTACCACCAGGCTTTATCAAACGATTTTTATCTTCAGAAGAAATCTTCTTTCATAATTAATTCTCATGTATTGAATCAAAAGCTCAAAGCTAAAATATCAACATCTTTTGCCTGGTGAAATTTCTATTAACAACAACTGCCGTGGAGAACAAATAAATGCGTATCCTACACATTACGAACCATGTCCAAAAAATCGGTAACGGAATTGTCAATGTCGCAGTAGACTTAGCTTGTTTACAATCAAAACAAGGTTTTAAAGTTGCTGTTGCTTCAGCAGGTGGAGAATACGAAAAATTATTAGCAAATCATGAAATTGAGCATTTTCAACTCAATCAATCACGTACACCATTAAACATCATTAAAGCAGCTTGGCGTTATCGAGAAATTATCAAAGAATTTCAACCAGATATTGTTCATGCCCACATGATGACAGGAGTTGTACTGGCAGGAATTTTGAGAAATAATCATGAATATAGTTTAGTTTCCACTGTACATAATGAATTTCAACGTAGTGCAGTATTAATGGGATTAGCAGATCGGGTAATTGCAGTTAGTCATGCAGTAGCTGATTCTATGATCCGCCGTGGTATTCCTGCCGAAAAATTACGAGTAGTTGCTAACGGCACTTTAGGCAGTCCTCGACATCAAAAAATCCAAGATTATCAACCCATAAAACTACATCATCCAGCCATAACCACAGTAGCAGGAATGTATACTAGAAAAGGTATTGGTGAGTTAATTGCAGCCTTTCAAACTATTGCTACAGATTTTCCTCAAGCCCATCTTTATTTAGTAGGAGATGGACCAGACCGTGCTATATTTGAGAGCATGGTTAAAAACTGCGGTAAACTACGCAAACGTATTCATTTTGAAGGTTTCCAACCAGAACCCCAACGATATATGTTATCCACAGATATCTTTGTTCTCGCCTCACACTGTGAATCATTTGGTTTAGTTTTAACAGAAGCACGAGAAGCCGGTTGTGCCATTGTCGCTAGTGATGTAGATGGCATTCCTGAAACTTTAGATCATCGTCAAGCTGGTATTCTTATTCCACCCAAAGATAGCCAAACATTGGCTAATACCTTAGCGCAATTACTCAAAGATCCTCAACAATTACAAAGCTGGAAATTACGCGCCCAGCAAAATCTAGAAAGATTTAGTACCATGCGAGTAAGTGAGGAAACATTGGCTGTATACCGTGAGTTAACTAGAAAATATGCCGTCATCAACCCAATACAAATGAGAGAATTAGTAGTAGGTAAATAGTCATTAGTCATCAATATCCATTCATCTACCTTACCTATTCTCTATTTATTGCTATATATTAATCACTTCCTTTTGACTAAAATACATGGCAATTCCTTTTTCATAATAAGCAGCTTCATTGATAAAGAGAGGATACACAATAGACTCTCCCTCATAGAGAATTTCTTCATCTTCAAAAGTGAGAAAAATTGGATCACCAGGATGGAGAGGTTGATAATCTCTAAATTGAAGTTGGGGATGAATCATCGCTTTAATTTCCCCATCTTCATTTCTAGGATAATCAACCGCACCAATAGATTGATAAAGTGTCAGCGTGTTGTTATATTGGGGAATTTTCCCTTGGTTACATCCTTCAAAATAGTCCAACACAGCATAAATAAGTTGTTCTGTTTTTTGAAACAATTCCGCATTTAAAATACCTTGAGCGACAGCACCAACTTCTATAGCTAAACCTAATTCACTTAAAGAACGGAGAAAACCACTATTTCTAGGTTGTTGATGACTATAAACTTTTACCAAAGGATTAATTGCACTCAGATGAGCCGCCAAACGTAATAATAGGGGGTGCATATTACCTAAAATAATACATAATCCCATGTTGGCTGTAGTCGTATGTAAATCAATAATTGCATTTACACAATCTTGGTTTTGTGGTTGCAAAATTGCTTGAATTTCCCTAGCCCTTAATTCTTCATAAATAGAAATTTTGTCATCAGGTAAATTGTCTCCAGTAAAGCAACGATTTAAATCTTTATCAATGTATCTGCTTCCACTGGCAATAGCTTTAGGATTACCGAATAATGACAAAGTTTCAAAACTTGATCTCTGAATTAAATCTGGATATTTATGGAACTTTTTGATTAAATAAACTCCAATTAATTCATTACCGTGACTGCCTCCAACAATTGCCACACGATTGATTTGATTCATAATTACCTCATACATACAAAAAATGAAATTACTAAAAAGCAGCTAGATTATAATTAATTCAGCAAAAAATAAATTAGTTAAAAATCAGCCTTTTTTAATAAAACATCAAAATGATTATATAGCATGACGCGATTAAATTCCCGACTTCTCTAAGAAATCGGGAATTTTGTTCTTTACAAGAGAAACTTTGCGTTCTCTCCTTTGTTTACTGTTCAAGTTCTAAATCCTAATCCAATTAATTACATCTTCATTCCTTGCTGCTGATAGTATTTATGTGCTGCCATAGCCATAGCCAAAAATCCCCACATAATCATACCTGACACACTTAACATCCCACTATAAATAATCAACTGAGCGCAGGAACTGATCCCAATAGCACGAGCAGCACTGACAAAACTATCCAACTTTCCTTCAGTATGGTTACTAACACTAAAAAGCATTAATAACAACCCACCAAGATAAGGTATAGCACCGAACCAACCCAAAGTAAAAAACATATCTAAAATGCCGCTGTCAATTACAATAACTTCAATTTGTCCAGTTTTTTCATTAACTTTCCAGATATTTCCTAAACCATTACCAAGAGCAGTAGAAAGGGCTAAATTGAGATTTCGATCATAAGATTTTGATCTCTCCAGAAAACTAGTATCTTTTTGCAGATTAGAAAAACTTTCCAAGCGAGTAGTCACAACTTCAGAGATAGGTTCAATATTTAGCAATGGTACAACACACATAGCCATTACTAAAATGATCATAATTAAACGCATTTTAATTCGGGCATTTACCGAACCCAAAATTATAATTATTCCTAGAATCCAACCGCCCCAACTAGTACGTACTTGAGAAAGTAAAAATGACAAATACCCAACTGCGGAAGCAGGAAAAATTAATGGACCAGAACTGGTAAACAATAAAAGCAAGCCTGTTTGCATCACAGTACCAAAGGGACCTGGTGAGTGCAGTGTACTCCAAACTCGCATTCCAAAAGGTTCAGGATTACCAGAACTGGTAAACATTTTTGATTCTATTAGCCACAATTTATCCCACTCAGGAGCAACTACAAATTGATAGATTCCATAAGCTCCTGTGATTAAAACACACCATAAAAATACCCGCTGAATGTGTTGACGATAACTGGGATAATCTCGCCAATTCATAAATAAATGAAATGCAAAAAGAATGGGACTTAACCAGTCTAAAAGTCCGCGGATAACTGGAACTGGTTGATTAAAAATTAATCCCACTAAAAAACCGTAGATCACCCCGATAAAACCTAAAACAAAAGGTAAACCTCCTTGACGAACAGCACCAGGTAAATATTTGATAAAAGTGGTAATAGTCACAAATACCACTAAATAAGGTGCAAGCAGCATTTGCCGGGTGGGGTCCCAACCAATTCGATAGTCAACTAACCGAGTTAGGAATGGTGTGAGAAACCAAATCCACCAAGTAAAACCGATGTAAAGAATGGGATGACGCAAGTATAAAAATACTGCTACAAGCAAAGAGGAGGCAGGAAAAACCAAGCGTAATAAACTAGCAGCACCGCCAAAATAGCAAGTTGCTGTGAGCAAGATAAAGCCCGCAATGACTATCCAAGCTTGTGCTGATCTTTTTTCTGGGGAATAATTGGTTTGTAAAAAACTATTGAAAAGGATCTGTTTGGAAATCACTTTTTTGGTAATGGGTAATGGGTGATTGGAAAAAATTACGAATTACAAATTATCAATTATCAATTATCAATTATCAATTATCAATTTATTACTTTGCCATGCTTGCCAACGTCCCCGCAAAGAGGCTTGTAATTTTTTAGTGGCAATTGTGCCTTGACTGGGTAAAAATCTCAACCATTGTAATATTCCTAAACTATCCCTTGTCCCTATGAATACTGCCCAAAATAAAAAGATAATTCGGCGTAAAAGTGGTAAATGTTCTAATAAAACTAGGGTTTCATTATGAACTAAGTTAGTAAAGGCAATTTCATTAAAGTTTTCCCGCTGATCTTCATCAAAACGTTGGGCAGGATAGTGATCTACGGCAACGCTAGGATCATAAATAATTTTCCAACCTGCACGTTTGAGAGCTAGAGTAAATGCCATTTCAAAATGTACCTGTGCGCCAGTTCCTCGCATCCGTTGATCAAATCTTAATTTCCCCATTGCTTGGGTGCGAAAACTCATATTCACACCTTTAAGGACATCAACTTCACGAGGTTTTCCTACTCCTAAATGATGGTTGCCAATAACTCGCCCAAACCACTGTACACGCCCTACTCTTGAAGAAGAACCGTTTTCTATTTTCTCGCCTTGGTGTATCCAGTCACGTCCGCCCACAGCACCTATGCAACCATCGCTGTCAAAATGGGCAGTGATTTTTTCTAGCCAGTCAGGATGGGGAGCAGCATCATCATCAGTAATGGAAACTATGTCTCCGTTTACTGCTGTCAGTCCGGTGTTGAGAGCAGCTACTACTCCCGGTTGTGTAACTGTGACAATTTGCAATGGTAGGTTGTGGGGCGGAAATTCGCCCAGGAATTGCCATGTTTCCGTATCTGTATCCCGGACTACGACAATTACTTGATCAACTGGCTTAGTTTGGGCTTGCAGTGCGGTAAGGCAGCGTGATAAGTCCTGCGGACGGCGATAGGTGGGGATGAGAACTGTGTTCCTCATTTTGCATTAACTCTGTAAATAAGTCTAAATAGGTTTGTGCCATTATTGTCCAGCTATGTTGTTCAGCAATGGTGCGAGCAGCTTTACCCATTTGTTGGCGCAGTAGGCGATCGCTATTTAATAATTTCAAGGCATCAACTAAAGCATTAACATCGTCGCAGTCGGGTAAAACAATTCCACAATTTGGTGTTACTAAATCAGCTGCACCAGTGGTTTTGGCAGTGATCACTGGTAAGCCTGAAGCCATTGCTTCAATTATTACTAAGCCAAAGGGTTCATAACGGGAAGGAAATACAAAAAAATCCGCTGCTTGTTGCAGCAATGGCATATCACGGCGATAACCTAAAAAATGTACTCGATCACTTAATTTTAGTTCCGCGACCATCTGCGGATAAGGGCTATCTTTGGTGCCACCTACAACCGCTAAATGTAAATCGGGAACTTTAACTAAGGCATGAAGTACAGTATCTAAATTTTTGCGAGAAATGCGAATATCTCCGGCAAACATGGCTAATGTGACATTTTCTGGTAAACCTAATTTTTGCCTATTAGAAATACCTGGAGTAAATTCTTGTAAGTCTACACCATTAACAATAATGCGAATTTTATCACGGGGTACACCGATGTTAATTAATTCATTGGCCACTTTCTCAGATACAGCAACCACAACTTTGCTTTGACGGAAGGCTTTTTTTTCCCAATAAGAATTTATCCCTGTATATAGCCATTGATATAAACCATATAAATCTCGATGTTCACGAGAAATATGTACAGGCGATCGCCACCAAGAATTATGGACAAAATGTACTGCATTTACATCACTCGCACCTTTAGTAATTGCACCATTAACTTTAATTAAATCTACTTCATGGCGATGTTTACGTAACCAAGCACCACTTTTTTGAGCAAAGATAAAATTGCGAATAAATTCAGTAGGATATCCATTGACAGGAATTTTAATCCAATTTACCCGGCTATTTTCTGCTAGTTCGGGTGAGATTTCACTGGCTAATAATGTCAAATGATGACCACGACGAATGGCTTCTAGAGCAACTTCATAATTTACTCTGCCCTGACCATCACCTTTTTGAATTTTATGGGTAACAATGCAAAGTTTCACTAATAACCTCTCTAGTTAATTAAATGTTTATTAAACACCCAGTAATTTCTGCGTGAATTTGGGATGTGTAAAACTGAGAGTCAGAGCTATTAAAGTTCGCAAGTTAAATTTTTGTTTCTGTAATACTTGCCAAAAATAAGAACGTGCTGCTGTGGTTTGTTGATCTAGCATCAAGCCAATTCCTAAAGTTGTATGTGCTTCTAACCAGAGCTTTCTAAAATGTGAATGAAACTGTTGTAAACGCTTATCTTCCATAAAGGTTTGGTAACAGAAAATTTCACTTTTAGCTTTACGAATTTTTGCTTGAATATTCCGTCTACCACTGAGCATGGTATCAGTTTGTTCATGTTCCCGATAATATGTTAATTTTTCAGGATAATAGTAAACTCCATGTCCTGAGATACAACATAAGTAAGTTAAATATAAATCCCACATTCCCCCAACTTCTGAGGGAATCATATCCCAATTAATTAAATTATTGCGAATTACACAAGCTGCTGCTGTCGGTATACTTTTATCAACTAAGCCAATTTGTTGGAAATTTTCATGAATTCCATAAGCAATTTGATCACGCTTATAACTGCGGGAATTTTCTTCAGTTGCTGCTGGATTAATTTGACTTTGACCATCAATAATATATTGGTCACAGAAAGCTAAAATCAAATGAGGATTAGTTTCTAGATGTGGTACAAGTTTAGCTAAAAAATCCTGATGCCACATATCATCATCATGGAGACTAGCGACATATTTACCTTGTGCCATTTTCAAGGCATTCATTTGATTATTGAGCATTCCCACATTTTCTGGATGTCGCCAAAATCTGATCCGTGGGTCACAAAAAGATGCCACTAAATTTTCAGGATTTTCAGGACTACAATTATCAGAAACAATAATTTCAATGTTTTGATAAGTTTGGTTAACGGCGCTAGTAATTGCTTGTTTGAGGTATTCTGGGCGATTATAAGTAGGGATAATCACGCTAACCAGAGGTTCTGATAATTGAGAATTAATAGACATCATTATCACTCACTATATCTTCTAATTTTGCTGCTAATAATTTACTGTTGATCATGTAAATAATTGCTCTGATTCACATCAGAATTTCAATAAATTATTAAATTGATTTTTGAGACTTAACGGCTGTTGGTAAATTGTCTCTAAAAACCTTAATGCAGTAGGAACTGGACTATAATTTTCAATTGCCCATCTCCTTCCTTCTAAAGCAATTTTTTCTAAAATTTCTGGCTCATCAACTATTCTATCTATAGCAGCTGGTACGTTGTCTAAGTCTATGCCAATATAATGCCGCCAATTTTCAGGCATTACAGGAATATCAAGCCCATATTTGTCAAAATCCAAATGAAAAGTAACACATCCGGCTGCTAAAGATTCCCAAAATCGCCAACTATCCCACTGTACAATCGTGCTAATCATTTTTTTCCCTGTTGATTTAGTGAATTTTTTGACATCCCCTCAAAGTTGATTGGATAATTTATTACGAATTTATCCGCTTCTGTTATCTCAATTCATTTTGGATTTGATAGTATTGCCAAAATTTACCACGTTGTTGGATTAGATCGTGATATAATCCCTGTTCCACAATTTGTCCTTGTTCAATCACTACCACTTTATCTGCTTTAGCAATTGTGGAAAGACGATGGGCAATGACAATTACTGTTCGACCTATGGTAAATTTATCTAACAACTCTTGAATTACTTGCTCTGTAATTGAATCTAAAGCACTGGTTGGTTCATCTAAAATCAAAATGTCTGGATCTCTTACCAAAGCCTGAGCAATAGCAATCCGCTGTTGTTGTCCTCCTGATAATTGAATACCATCAGCACCAATCACAGTATCAAAACCTTGAGGTAATTGTTCGATAAATTCGAGAGCATTTGCTAGACGTGCAGCTTCTATAATTTCTGCCTCAGTTGCTGTTGGTGTTCCATAGGAAATGTTGTTGCGAATGGAAGTATTGAAAATAAATGTTTTTTGACTTACTATCGCCATTTTGCGGCGCAGAGAGTTAATTTCAAATTTTTGCAAATTCACACCATCTATGAAAATTCTTCCATCTATTGGCTCATAAAATCTGGCAATTAAATCAGCAAGTGTTGTTTTACCACCCCCAGATGCACCAACTAAGGCAGTCATTTTACCCTTTTCAATCGTCAGCGTAATATCTTTGAGTACCCTTTTATTAGGTTCATAACCAAAATTTACAGCTACTATATCTATGACTCGCTGTAATCCCCCAAATTGTAGATGACCGTTTTGAAAATAAATTTTATCCTCTGTTTTTAACAAGTCATTTATATTTTCTACGGCTCCGGCTTGGGTACTTAAAAAAGCTATCACTCCATTCAAATCCTGAGTCATTGGCACAAGGCGAAATAACACAAAGAAGAAAGTCAATAAGGCAGAAACCTGCATTAAGCCTGTCACCAGTGCCAAACAAATCATCGTGATCAAAATCAAAGTAGATAGACTCTCGGCTAGAGGTCTAACTATCAAAGAAACCCAATAAACTCTCTTCCAAGCCTTAACTATATTGCCACTGGCTTGATAATATCGTTGCTGTTCAAATTCTTGAGTAGAAAAGGCATGAACAGTACGTATACCTTCGATAAATTCTAAAGCCCTAGAAGTAAAATGATCATTAGCTTTAGTAATTGCAAAACTACGTTCTCTAATTTGTTTGTTTAATGTTGATAGTCCTACTGCTAAAAGACTAAATAATAAAACAGAAACTATTGAAAGTTGCCATGACAAGACAAATAATGAAATTGAATATACTATTAGGGTTAAACTTTTAGTGACTAAAAAAGCTAGTCCTCCGAAAATTTGTCTAATCCTCTCCATTTCAGTGGTGAGAGTATTAATCAACTCTCCAGAGCTTTTTTTACCAAAATAACTGAGACTTTGAGCCGCTAATTGTTCAAAGATGCGTTGACGAAGATTATCTACTAAACTTATTTCACTAAACTGGATGCAAATCTGTCCTAGATAGTTTAAAGATGCACGCAGACAAGTTGTGATAACGATTAAAGCAGATACCCGATACAATCGCTCCGTTGCTGAAGCATTAATTCCTAAAATTACAATATCAAACCAGTCAATTCCTGTTTTCACAGGTTCAGCACCTGGAGTAGTTAAGCTTTGCAGGAATACCAATAGGAAGCCTAAACCAAACCCTTCAAAACTAGCGGCTAAAGCGGAAAAAACTATAGCAAAAATAGCAGTAAATCGAAAGTGTTTAAACTCTCGTAATATTAACTTATGATTTTTCCAAAAACTTGTAGCTTTGAATATTTTTAAAGTTGTAGTAGGAAATTTAAAAACCATAAAAATTGCCGATGGGAATTTTGACACCTAACAGAAACATCAATCAAAATAATTTAAAAATCCTTACATGGGAGGGCGACGCATAAAACGACCAATAGCAGAGCCAACAAGAATTTCACATTTTTGCCAGAAGAATTTGGCTGTTGAATAGAGTTGAATAGGTGTTTGGCTATGTTGCCAATACAATTTATCAGTGATCGTGGGAGCGTTACCTTTTAAAGCACTGAGCATCAGTTTCTTGCGCCAAGGTTTCACATTTGGTACTGTGGCGTGAGACATGATAGTACCACCGGGGATAAAATCCATTCCATCAGGTCCGACGGTACTTAAAGGATCAGTATTTAGCATCAATGCTAAGTTTAAATAAGTCTGATCTCCATAAAGATAGGGATGATGATGAAAAGTATGATCAGCATAAAGATCCTGTAAATTTGCGTATCCTGACATCTCGCCTAGTTCTTCTAATTTCTGCCAAATTGTGAGGATAGATTTATAGTTTTTAGGGACACCAATAAAGCCACTATTGTAGTGATAATCTAACTCACGTTCACAAACAAAACCATTTTGATCGGCAAATTCTTTCCATGCTAGACGTTTAGGATGATTTGCCGGAACAAGATACCAAGAGTCACCACAAAGAGCAATTCCCCGACTCACCCAATTTTCGTAGAAATCCCATCTACACTTATTGACAATATCAGGATCAAAGTAAAACAATGCTTCAACATCTGGGCAATATTCTTCCCATAATTGAGACATAAAATCTGGCTTATAAAAACCTAGATGCTTTCGAGTTGTTAACTTCACAAACCGGATCGCGCAACCTTCAGCTATAGGAAACTCTTGATAACCATTTCCTGTTTTGAGAGACTTAGCCCAAGGTGGTAAATTACCACGATAACCAGCCCAAAATATACCTCTAAACCCGTGGTGATATAATGAATTTACTAACGCGCCTACACCATAGTGGTAGTCTTTTTCAAATACAGTACAAATTGCTGTTTTCATGAGGAAAATTATTTTTAAATAATGTACCTAATTCCTGTAGTTAGATATCAAAACAGGAAATAATCATCAGTTAGATCAAAAACCTAGAAGAGAATTATATTCAATACTGCATTTAGGTAATTTTGTACATCCAACTTTTAATTAATTTAGTAACGGCTTAACGGGTAAGGTTTAAAGATTTACGGTAAGTATTCAGGATACAGAATACAGGTTTCAGAATGAATGAGAGTTTTCGAGTCATTAGTTCTTGATGAAAAACTTGCTTGAAGTAAATCCCAGCTACAAACAAATATTCTGACTCCTGACTCCTGACTTCTTACGATTTTCGCTTCCCTTTTATCCTTTACCCTTTACCCGCAAAACCGGATAATTATTCAACATTTCTGGAAAATATCTCATTATCCTAGTTTGTATCTCCTGGAATTTATTACAATATAGCAGATTTAAATTTAGTTTCTATCTGCCAGGATGTTATAGGACTCCTATTTGATTTTTGAACAAAACTCCGTACATACTGAAAGCCTTCTTTCCTGTTCCCTACCTCCATGAAAAATTCATGAATCAAATCGGAACACTATATGACTTCGGGTAGTGTATCAAACTGTTGTCTTTGTCCTTCTAAACTGAGCTTGACTGCATCTTCTAAAGACCATAATTGATATTTAATTAAACTCATATCTCCGCGCAAGATGTTAAATAACTTAGGTAAATTATCCAGACCATATTTACGCATCAAAACCCCTAAAAATGAGATGTTCTGTTTTCCCCTTGTACAAAACTTGAGCGATTGAAATAGTTTACCCCGCTCACCAATCTGCCACTCATAAGAAAAAATAAATTCTGGGGATTGTAACCACAAAAGTATAGTTAATCCCAGCATTAAAGGACTAACCAATAGCAACAAAATTAACGCTAAAAGCCAATCAGTTATTCTTTGGATCACCCTGAATAATTGATGACTTTGTTTTGTGAATTGATTCATAGATGATGGGCTGATATATATTGGTTTTTGAGCTTTTTTACAAGCATTTGCCCAAAATTTTAATGCAGCATTACCTAGTTGTGGATCTATGGTTACTAAATTAACAGGAGAATGTTTTAAACACTCTACTAATAATTGTTCGTTATCTAGAGCAGGTAAATATGGTTGTTGTAAATTCACAGAAGACTTCACCAATAGCTGACCCATACGCCACTGAATTGTGCAGTATTGTAATTGATAATTTTTTGGGGACAACTGTGATATGGTGCTGTGTTCTTGTAAACTAGGAAAAATTGAAGTTGTCATAGGTATTTGCGTTTGTACAGTAGCCAATTACTGACCTAAAAATATGAGTTAACCTTTGTGCAATTCTGTAGATATGAAGATGTACAGAAAGCAACAAAAACAGTTAAGCAACAGCAATTAAGATAAATGGAGATTTAGGAAACTTGGTATTTCCTCTAGGTATATGTAGAGTGGAATTACCTTTAGGAACGCTCGCTAAATTAATTTAATTGACGCTACTTAATACTGTTGTAGCTATCACAGGAATCCTCGAATTTCAGTCTGGTGAATTGTTGTCCTCAATTTCTAGAATATAATAAAAACGAGAATTAACTAATGATTAAATCAATTCTTTATTGAGTCTTTAAATAGATAGGTTTTTTTCACACATAATGTTAAGCTATGATGAATCAATATTTTTTCGTGTTAAACATCATACATAAATTCTGTAATTTAAAAACTAACTAATTGGATTAGAAATATAATTATAAGTAGCTCAAACTAAAAAAACTCAGTTCCAAATCCCTGATTTCTTTAAGAAGTCGGGGATCTATACACTTTTTATTTGACGATAATTGCAAAATTATTTTTGGTATTTTGGGAAAAACCCTCAACTCTCAATTCTTGTCTTTTCATGATAAAAAAAGGCAAGGGTAAAAGGATTAACTTCCTTAACCATAAACTTTTTCATATTTACCAAGCCAAATTTTGAGTCGAATATTCACAAAGGTAAGCATTCGGCCATCAGCTATCAGCAAAACTCACAAAAACACAAATTTCAGCCTGTGAATTTATCTACTCAAAGCCTGGTAATCTAGTAAAATTATGATTTTATTAACAACCACTCTACTTACATCTGAAAGCTGTTAGCGTAGCGTGGCATAGCCATTTACTGATTACTGATAGCTGAATACTTACTCACAAAGAAAGTATTGTTGCCACAAAAAGGACCCGTGGAAATCATTGAGCTATTTTTCCACAAATTCTTTTAGCACTAATTGTTGTTGTTTGACATAAGGAACATAAGTGCTATCAGAATTAGATACTCCATTAGCCACAACCCCAATCAGATTTAACTTGCTCAACATTGCTGTAGCTTGGGCTAAATGGTTGCGTGTCACCCTACCAATGCTGGCTACCATAACCACACTCCGACAAGATGAAGCTGTCAGCATTGCATCCACTATACCGATAACTGAAGGAGCATCTATGAGTACCAAATCATAGTTTTCTTCAAATGCTGCCATCAGTTCCATCATGCGTGGAGAACTCAAAAGATGAGCCGGATCTACAGGTATTGGACCAGCAGTTAAAATGTCGATATAGGATGAACCGGAGTATGGAATTCCTATTTGATGAGGAAGGCTAACATCACTGGATAATAGAGTGGACAAACCTTGTTCATTAGGAAGATTCAACTGTTTGTGCAAGCTAGGATCACGTAGGTTAGCATCAATTAAAAGCACCTTTTTATGTAACCTGGCCGCACTCATAGCTAAACCTAAAGTGAAAGCTGACTTACCTTCATCTGGCAATGCTGATGTCACCATCAAAGATTTTAATTCAGAGACATTGTGGAGAAGTTCGATATTTTTATAAATCAAGTCTAGTGATTCCCAACGTGGTGGAGATTGTAAGACTTGAATTGTCCAAGGAGCAAGAACTTCAGGTTTACCAAAAGGCAATTTGATGATTGATTCTTTCGGTTTAGCTGGTGGCAATTTGGGAGTTGTTCCCAACAAAGGTAGAGCAACTTGTTTTTCTAATTCAGCAGTAGTGTGTACAGAATCATCCGATGCTTCTCTAATAAAGGCTGCAACACCCCCTAAAATAAATCCCACTACTGCGCCCAACAAAAGATTTTGTTTGAGATTTGGTCCTAATTGTATGCCTCTTTGTGGTTCTTCCACCACTTCCCAATTAAATCCACCTTTGGCCAGTTCTTGACGTAATTGTTGTTCTGCTCTCAACAGTTGCTCCAATCTTTCCCGACTAAATTCTAATTGAGGAAGTATGCGATTGTAATAAGCCAAGAGAGAGGGAAACCTTTTTAGTTGCGCTCTTAGTTCTTTCTCTTTTTCTGCCAAAGTTTGATCACGGGCGCTTAAAGAAACTATATTGGTTTGAGTTTCTACTAATTCACCTGTGAGGTTAAGGTCAATTTCTCCCAGTTGGCCTTGTTCTAGCAGATTGTCTGCAAAACTGAATGCACTGCTAGACTGTCTCCCTAAAGTTCTACTAACTTCTTTTTGCAAAAGTTCTTTTTGACTGTTCAATTGTTCTTGGAGCTTCTGCACA
This sequence comes from Sphaerospermopsis sp. FACHB-1194, assembly GCF_014696235.1. NCBI lineage: Bacteria > Bacillati > Cyanobacteriota > Cyanophyceae > Nostocales > Aphanizomenonaceae > Sphaerospermopsis > Sphaerospermopsis sp. FACHB-1194. The sequence goes on from NZ_JACJPU010000034.1 coordinate 32,111, forward strand.
CCGGGAGTATCATCAGTAAAACGTAAGCGTTCCTGTGCTAAAGCTAATTCTGTTTTTTGGATTTCGTTGAGTAAGCCTTGATAACGTGTAGACTGACTGAGACGGGAGGAAACCAAGGCATTCTGAGGAGAACGATTCAACTGTTCCTGCAAAGACCTCTGCTTGGCCACAGCTTCTTCATATTGAGAACGAGTTATTTGTCGCTCTTTCTGGATATTATTTAAGGATTCTTCAATTGCTTTGGCCTGCAACTCTGGATTAATTAAATTCTGGTTTCTCCGAAATCGTTGCAAATTGGCTTCCGATGCGTTCACCTCATCATTAGCTTTTCGCAACTGCTCTCTAATAACTTGCAGACCTCTTTTTAAACGTATATCCTGCTGTTGTTTGTTATATTCAACATAAACTTGCCGAATGGCAGTTAGCACTTTTTGCGTTTTTTCTGGATCACCATCACTATAGTCAACTTGAAAAATTTTAGTAGCGATATTATCTTCTGGAGTCTTGATTTGACTGACGACTAAGTATTTTTTAACTTCCTCTGCTGTGATATTTGGATATTCCGACTTGAGTTTATCAACTGCTTTTTGGATTAGTCCAGAACTCCGCATCAAATTCAATTGTGTCGCTGTGTCAATAACAACGTTAGAATCTGTAAACTGACGTTCTACTGGATCTACTCCTTCTTTTTTGCCTTGATAGTTAGGTTCTACTAACAGTTGCATTGTACTTTGGAAGGTGGGCTTGGTCTTTAAAGTTATGATTCCTGCTAAAGCTGTAGAACTCAGAAATACCAAAACAACCCAGGGGAATCTCCTGACAAACACAGCCAGCATTTGTCCATAACCTGGTTCTTGATCTGCTACTGGAGTTATCTGGGGATTTAGACTAGTTTGAACCACTTTTATTATCCTTCTGTGGGAGACGCTATGCTTAGTTTGCTACCCTTTATCAATTGATAATTGATAATTGACAATTGACAGTTTTTTCATTTGCTCCAGAGGTAATTGTCAATTGTCTATTGTTAATTTTCCATTGTTAAAGGGTCAAGCTAACAAGGTAAATATTCAGCCGTCAGTAATCAGTAATCAGCTATTATCTGGGATTTATAAGCATTTTCAGTGAGGAGTTAGGAATTGATTTTGGTGTCAGTCTCCCCTAAAATTCCTGGAAAATTAGCCTGAAAAGCAGTTTTAGCTGACTGCTGACAGCTGAATGCTTACCTAATAAGTTAAATAAATGAGTGATGCACACCAGCAAATTGAACAAGAATATCCTCAACTTTAGAGAAGAATGCTTGTTCTGAAAAATTGTTTACGGCATGATTACGAATATTTTCGTAATTCCAAGATATTCCTCTAGCCTCTAATAATGCGGCTTGTAGAGAATCGGGTGTTTGTCTCTTAAAAAAAACTCCCGTTTTACCAGGTATTTGAGTATCTAACACCCCACCGGATCCATAGGCAATTACTGGAGTTCCACTAGCATTTGCTTCTACTGGAACTAATCCATAGTCTTCTAAAGCTGCAACAATAATCGACTTAGCACTAGAAAATAAGTCTTTACGTTTGCTATCAGTAACGTGACCTAAAAATTCAATATTGCCTAATGCTTTGGATTTTAACCTTTCTAGTTCGGGTCCGTCACCTGATATTAATAAATTCCACCCTAACCAATTAAAAGCCTCGACTATGATATCAAGACGTTTATAACTTATCATCCGCGCCGATGCCAAGTAGTATTCCTCCTTAGTATCAGAAAAAACAAACTGATTGGTATCAATTGGATAGTTAATCACAATTGCTTGTTTACCGTAAATTTTTTGAATGCGACGGGCAACAACGCTGGAATTAGCAATGTAGAGGTCTGGTTCTTGAGAATATTTCAGGTCTACATTTCTCATCATTGCAAATATTTTTTCAATTAAGGGGGCAAAATAGCGATAGTCTCCATACTCCCTTAAATAAGTTTCTGTATCCCATAGGAAACGAGTGACATTATGACAGAAACAAATGTGCTTTGCCTGTGGTTTTTTACGCACTGCTTTGGCAAAACTTGTACTACTACTGATAATTAAATCGTAGTCTTCTAAATTTAAGGCTCGAAAGGCAGGAAAGTACAGAGGAGCCATCACACGAAAATACTTGGCAGCACCGGGAATATTTTGTAAGAAAGTTGTTTTAACTAAACGTTCACCCAGATCAATTGTTTTTTGAGGATCATACAAGGATGTGAAAATGTCGGCTTCGGGGTAGCGTTTACAAAGCAATTCAAACACTCGCTCTGCCCCACCGCGCTGGGTTAAGTAATCATGGACTAGAGCTATTTTCATGGATGATGCCTTATATGATAGTGTTGACTATTTGACTAAATTATTGGCTGTTGCATCAGGGTGTACAGATGTTAATAATCTCTATGTTTATAGCAGTATTATGTCTGTACTAAACCCGTCCTTAGGTAGTTACAAGCTGCAACGTCAGTGTACCAAGTGTCTGATAGCTTTGGTTAGCCTAGCTATCGCACTGCTAATTTGATGAATGGCAAAACCCACAAGGTTTGTACATTCAATTACATTACTTAATCAGGCATTTATAGTGTTAGTAATTAGTACAACCAAAGGGATTTGACAATACCATTGGCAAACCACGAAAAATCTACTATATAGATATGTTGATATTTCGCTTTTGGTGTTTTTTCAACTAGGTAGATACTTGTTAATAAGAATTTTAATTTTTCCGATCAAACTGGAAGTTGTAACAGAATACCAGGTCAAGTCTGATTGATTTGCTCGCTTTGAACAAAAATATCAATTTGTTCAAATCTTAGTGATAAAAAATTTTCAGCCCCCAACACAAGGGGGCTAAATTTCAGTTTTGATGTAAGTATTCAGCTATCAGTAATCAGCTATTATTGATGATTTTCTTCTTTTTCACTGACTACTGAATGCTTACGTTTTATGGTTAATTTTTTACTTTATTTGACACCTACTAAAGTTTTCGCAGGAGCAAAATAAGCTGTTTGTTCAGCACGTAATCTGTCACAAAGTCTACCTTCTGGTAGTTCTACATCATCATAAGAAATGACTTGATCTTTCTGAATATCTCGTTTTAAACGACATCCTTCTGCTATCCCCATTGGTAGTAAATTTTCTTGCTGTACAATATCGGAATTTTCACATTGTCCATAGGTCATATAATAACCAATGCCATCTAGTGTTTCTCCCGCTTTTAAATCAATTTTGGCTGTAGCAACTACATCTACCACTGGACCAGCTAGGGGAGCTAATACAGCATCATGAAATAATACTGCACGCGCAACGGAAAGGGGAACTTCAAAATGGCAAAGGTGATAGGGAGTATAGAAACTATAAAGGGGTCCTTCACCTAATTTATAAAGATTCAGATAATGTCTTTGTTTGGGGTCTTCATGGGTAGCAAAAACAAATACTCCAGGACTGGGTTTTGTTCCTACTACATAGTCAACAATACCGCCTAATTCTTTGAGTTGATCTATGTCATACATTTTGGTCATTTCATCAACATGACCTGTGTATTCATAGCCTAACATTCCCCGTTTTGCCACTTTCATGCCTGTGCCGTTAGCAACAATTGCTTGTTCAAAGGAAATTTTTGTACCGTCTGCAAAACTTGTCACCATTGCGGGATTTTGTCCCCAACGTTGAGCAAAACCGGCTTGAGTTGTAGGGTTACGATAGGGGTCTTGTAAACCTTTAATATTGCCACACAATAAGGGTGTTAAACCGATGCTTTTCACAAAGCGGTAGAGGTTCATTTCTACCCCTGGTTGATCACCATCACAAGCTGTTAAAATTACGCCAGCGCGGTCTGCATGAACTTTGAGAATTGGTCCAATTGTTCCATCTAATTCTGCATTCATTAAAATGATATGCTTTTGATGGGCGATCGCTCTCATCACTAAATGAGCAGCATATTCAATTGTTCCTGTGACTTCAATGATTGCGTCTATGCCTTCTGCTGCACACAGTAACATTGCATCTTCTGTTACTGCATATCCACCTTGAGCGATCGCATCTTCTAAATCTACTACACTAGAAACAGTTTGAAAATTCTCAATTCCTGCTTCTAAATAAGCTTTTTTCGCTGTATCAATGTGTCGGTTTGCAATCGCAACTAATTCCATTCCGGGAACAGAATTAATAATTTGATTGGCAATTCCCCGACCCATAAAACCAGCGCCAATCATCGCTACTTTTACAGGTTTTCCTAACTCTGCACGGGCTTTTAAAGCTTGATCAACAATAATCATCTTAAACTCCTATTAAAATAGATTCCAATAAAGGCCAATTGCGATCTTTTTCAGATATTTCTGTTACTTCTAAAGGCCAAGAAATATCTAAAAGTGGATCATCAAACCGCAAACCACGCTCATAACCAGGGGTGTAAAATTCACCCACTTGATAAACAACTTCTGCTCCATCTGTTAAGGCTTGATAGCCATGAGCAAACATTTCTGGTACATATAAAGCGCGGCGATTTTCTGCACTCAGTTCTACACCTATATGCGACAGATAAGTAGGAGATTCAGGACGCATATCAATAATTACGTCATAAATTGCCCCTTGAGTACAACGCACTAATTTTGTTTCCGTTGCGGGTGCAATTTGATAGTGCATCCCCCGCAATGTACCTTTTTTATGATTAAAAGAAAGATTGCATTGGGCAACCGTTGGTTTTAACCCATGTTCAGCAAATTCTTGAGCGCAGAAAGTTCGAGCAAAAAAACCACGATGATCTGGTTTTTCTTCTAAGTCAATAATGAATGCTCCAGGAAGATTTGTTTCTGTAAAAATCATAGTTTTTCAAAAAGGTAATGGGTAATGGGTAATGGGTAATTGGAAAACATAAAATTGATTACCCAATTACCAATCACCAATCACTAATATAATTTACTAACCTTTTTCCACAGCTTCAGGGATAAATTGCTTATTGGGTTTGATGAAAGTATCATCATGGTATTGACTACAAAGTTCTGGATGTTTTGGTGGGTTAGCAGTGTATACAAAAAATACAGTTGAACGTTCCTCGCTTCTGACAGTACCATGATGTAAAACATTTCTGGGATCTACAAAAATCACAGTTCCCGCTTTTGCTGTACAATATTTCCATTCGTTTTTAGAAATAAAATTTATCATTTGTTGATCATTAATCCCTAAAAAATTAGACTTCCATAAAGCATAATCTACCCGATAATAATTAAAAAATTCTCTAGGACTTTTTGGCAAGGGTATATATTCAAAAGCACCATGTTTTTCAGTCACATCCTGTAAATAGATAATCACTTTCATCATCCGGCGATCTTCTGAATCTTTATGCCACAGTAATGTTTGTGATTGCTGCTCATTAGGAAAATCTTTTCTGACATGAACACCATGAAAAGCTATAGGTAAACCTATATAGTTTTCGATGATATTTTGCAACCGTTTTTCAATGCCCCAGGTAAAAAATTCTGGTAAGTCTGTAACTGTATAAATTTGGGGTAAACTATACCCTGATTTTACACTTCTAGGACTTTTCATGGTTGCTGCATAATAGTTAGCACTCTCTAACATTTGTGCAGTTGATGGTAATCCTAAATCTTCTAAGGAAGTAATGTAAACACCTTCTCTTTTTAGGGTTTGGGCAATTAATTGTTCCCCAGAACATAACACAGGTAAATTGTGCTTATGTTTAGCTAATGCTACTCGATAATTTAACTCAGAGGTGAGCGTATTTATTTTGTTTTTAAGAGTTTCTAACATAGTCATGATACCGAATTATTCTTTCTGCGAACAATTTGACTTGATGTTTGATGATGACATTCAGCAATTTTTACTTCAGGAGCAGCCATAACTTCTACAGCAGAAATACTGACTACAGCTAAAAAAGGAACAACTGTTTGAATAGCAGAAATTGGCCATCTTCTCAAAGCACCCAAGAAGACTTTTAAATTAACTTGTTGAAAGTTCTGTACCATCATTTGGGCATAGAATCGTTTAGAATATCCATTTTCGTGCAGCTTTAAAACCACTTCGGGAATATGTTTATACTGCATTAACAGCGCAGATTTTTGTTCTTTTTGCCAATAACTGACACCAACAATACATTCTAAATAAGTCTCTTTACTAACTATTACTTTGCCATTAGCAGCACAATAACCAGCTAAATATGCTAAAGATATCCAATTATTAATAGCATTTGGCCAAATTTGCAGAGCGCGTTTTACTAAGTTAGTTCTGTAAATTGAGGATGACAAAAAAATAACTGCTCCTACACTTTTAGTAAAACAATATTCAAATATCGTTTTACCATCTCCTGTACCATCTTCATTATCAACATCAAACCAACGATTACCAACTATTGTCGGTGGATGTACTGCTTCACCAGTAATTTTATTTCTGCCAGAAAAATTGAGAAATAATAATGATAATTCTTGATGTTTTTTCAGTTTATCTAGCACATAACCAATTGCTCTATCTTGGATTGGATCATCATCGCCAATTGTCCAAACATATTTAGTTGTTGCAGAAATTAGGCAATACATGATATTTTTCATTACGCCCAAATTCTCAATATGTCTATTAGATTTAAAATTAACATTTTTGATATTTTCTTGCCATTTTTGGATAACTTCCTGAGTGTGATCACTAGAACAATTATCAGAAACAAATATCTCACACTCAGATTCATAACCTTTAATAGCTTGAGATAACCACTCTAGTTGCTTATCTAGTAAATCTGCACGATTATAAGTGGGAATAGCAATAGTCAGTAATTTATTCATAGTGGAATATTTCTCCTAAAATCCTAGTTTATTATTGACAGCACAGATGGGAAATGCTTATAAAATTCCGAACCAAAAATATTGATTCGGAAATTTAAGTTGATTCTTAATAAATGCCTAGTTTATTTAGTAGTCCAGAAAAAATCATGATCAATTTGTTGAGTACGAATTAAATACTCTAATTGCTTTAATCTGGTAAACCCTCTAAACAAAAAAGTATCTTCAGTCATGTCGATTTGCCGGAATAAATCAAATAACTGTTGAGCGCCTCTTTGAGCATTCCAATCACACTTAAATCCTGGTAAAATTGTATTTATTTTCTCAAAAGATACCCGATAACTACGGTTATCTGAACCGTTATCACCGAAGGTTAATTTACAACCAGGAAAAGTATCAGCAATAATTTCGGCGATTTCTTTCACCCGATAATTATTTTGTGTATCTCCCACATTAAAAACTTGATTATGGACAATATCTCTGGGTGCTTCTAACGCACAAACAATGGATTTACAAATATCCAAAGCGTGAACTAATGGCCGCCAAGGTGTACCATCGCTGGTCATTTTAATTTCTTTTGTTGTCCAAGCTAAACCAGACAAATTATTTAAAACAATATCAAATCGCATTCTGGGAGAAGCACCAAAAGCGGTAGCATTTCGCATGAAGGTAGGAGAGAAATCATCATCAGCTAATGGTTTAATATCTCTTTCTACTAATGTTTTACATTCAGCGTAAGCTGTTTGAGGATTTACAGGTGATTCTTCGGTTACATCCCCTTCACTAGCTACACCATAAACGCTGCAAGAAGACATATAAATAAAGCGACGCACACCCATTGTTTTCGCTAAGTTAGCTAATCTTACAGAACCTAAATGATTAATTTCATAAGTAATATGAGGTGCTAATTGTCCGGTAGGATCGTTAGAAAGTTCCGCCATATGAACAATTGCTTCTACACCTTCTAAATCTTCAGGTGCAATATTACGAATATCTTTGTTGAGGGTTTTAGCTGTGATTTCAGTTCCGTTATATAGCCAACCTACCTTATAAAAACCTGTGTCTACTCCGATAACTTCATGACCTTTTGCTGTTAATAAGGGAGGTAATAAAGAACCTAAATATCCTTCTGTTCCTGTGACTAATATTTTCATGGCTTTTAAATTTTTCCAGGTGTGCAATTATGTTTTTTATGCTGAATTTAGAGCATGAATAATTAACCGCAATTTAATCTAGAAATTAATCTAGAAGTTAATCTAAAATGCGGGTTAATTGAGATGATTTTTCCAAAAATCCTGATCTGGATTTTAAGCAACTAAGCTTTTTAAATGAGCTTGTTCTGGAATTTGGTTAACTACTGCTTTACCAATTTCTAAAGAAGATGTAGCTGCGGGTGAGGGAGCATTGCAAACATGAACAGAGTTTTCACCTTGAATGATTAAAAAATCATCAACTAAAGAACCATTGTTCATTAATGCTTGAGCGCGAACTCCTGCATGGGTAGGGACTAAATCTTCTGCTTGCACTTCGGGAATGAGTTTTTGTAAACTTCTCACAAAAGCAGCTTTACTAAAGGAGCGAATTATTTCTTTAATTCCTTCATCTGCGTGTTTTGCTGCTAGTTTCCAAAAACCAGGATAGGTGATTACTTCTGTAAAGTCTTTTAAGTTAAAGTCGGTTTTTTTGTAACCTTCTCTTTTGAAACTTAAAACTGCATTAGGACCAGCATGAACACTGTTATCAATCATGCGGGTAAAATGCACACCTAAAAAGGGAAATTCTGGGTTAGGAACTGGATAGATGAGAGTTTTGACCAAATAGCGTTTTTCGGGGGTGAGTTCATAATATTCGCCCCGGAAGGGAACGATTTTAGCTTCAGGGTTAGCTTTACCTAATTTTGCAATGCGATCGCTATGTAATCCGGCACAATTAATCACAAATTTTGTTTCAAAACTCCCCTGATTAGTTTCTAATATATGATTTGTACCACTCCGGGAGATTTCCATAACTTTGGTATTGAGGCGTAAATCTCCACCTTGATTGTTTATCAGTTCAGCGTATTTTAAACAAACTTGTTTGTAATTAACAATTCCTGTGGAAAATACCCTAATTGCACCTACACAACTCACATGAGGTTCAATTTCTCGAACTTCTTCAGGACTAATTCTTTTGACTTCTATACCATTTTCTAAACCTCTTTGGTAAAGTTTTTCCAGACCCGGTAATTCTGTATCATCAGTGGCAACAATTACCTTACCACAAATGTCATGATCAATATTATGCTTTTGACAAAATTCTACCATTGAGCGACTACCGTCACGGCAAAATTTCGCTTTGAAACTACCTGGTTTGTAGTAAACTCCTGAATGGATTACACCGCTATTATTACCGGTTTGGTGAAATGCCCATTGGCTTTCTTTTTCTAATACTAAAATTCTCGCATCAGGATAGCGTGAACCTAAAGCCATCGCTGTAGATAGTCCTACTATTCCACCGCCGATAATGGCAAAATCATACATGATTAATTGTTCCCTAATCGAAAATCTACAGTCAGGAGTCAGGAGTCAGAATATTTATTTGTCCCAGGAATCCACAAAATCAAGTTTTTTCATCAATGAAATCAATGATCAAAAATGAATCAAAAACTCTAATTTATTTTGCATCCTGTATTATCCTGAATATTTACCCAAAATCCAAAATCTAAAATCTAAAATTCTTATTCCCACACTTTCCAAGGAGCTTGATTATTTTTCCATAGCTCCTCTAAATATTGTTTATCTCTTAAAGTATCCATTGGTTGCCAAAATCCATCATGTTTGAAAGCTGATAATTGTTCCATTTCTGCTAACTTCTCTAATGGTTCTTTCTCCCAAACTGTGGAGTCATCAGCAATAAAATTAATTACTTCTGGTTCAAGAACAAAATAACCACCATTGATCCAAGCACCATCACCTTCTGGTTTTTCTTTAAAACTGGTAATTTTAGTTTGTTCTTGTCCTAAAGAAATTGCTCCAAACCGTCCTGCTGGCTGTACTGCACTCAGTGTAGCTAAACTTTTTTGTTCTTTATGAAATTTGATTAATTCGGTGATATTTATATCGCTGACACCATCACCATAGGTAAAGCAAAAAGTGTCATTACCAATGTGTTCTCTCACTTTTCTTAAACGTCCACCAGTCATGGTATTATCACCTGTATTGACCAAGGTAACACGCCAAGGTTCAGCATATCCAGAATGGATACTCATCTGGTTAAATCTCATGTCAAAAGTTACATCGGACATATGTAAGAAGTAGTTAGCAAAATATTCCTTGATGATGTAACCTTTGTATCCGCAACAAATGATAAAGTCATTAATACCATGAGCCGAGTATATTTTCATGATATGCCAAAGAATTGGCTTACCTCCAATCTCAACCATTGGCTTAGGTCTGATACTGGTTTCTTCACTGAGGCGTGTACCAAGACCCCCAGCCAAAATTACTGCTTTCATGCAATTTACCTCAAAAATTTGCCGATAGGTGATGATTTGAGTTCGGGATGAAGAGAATGTACAGGAAATAGAGAAACAATGAACTTCTGTAAGAATTCAAGATTCATGATTTTGAGCGTTTTAGCCGCAACACATCTAAAATTCTCGTTCTGGAATTTGAATCCTTACGAATTTTTATATTTTTCCCTAGAAAGAATCTAAAATTAATTTAACTGTAAAATGCTGAATAATTATGAAGAACAAGTAAATTTAAAACAATTTATATGTAAAAAAATCATGAATTACAGTAAGAAAAATTTTAGTTTTATACAATCCAAAAAATCAACTAATATAAAATAACTAGCATCAAACATTGCCTACCTCCAGAAGTATGATTTCTTCTTAACAAACAAAAAAATGCTAGTATCACAAAAGTCAGGAGTCTGTAGGGGTTTAGCAGTGCTAATTAGGGTTTGCTGATAGCGTAGCGTGGCGTTAGCCATATAAATCCGAAAACTTTACAGGTAAAGGGTTTTAGCTATTTTGACTTGTACTGAGCGACTTGTACTGAGCCTGTCCTGAGCCTGTCCTGAGCCTGTCCTGAGCGGTGTCGAAGGGCGGTGTCGAAGGGCGGTGTCGAAGGGCGGTGTCGAAGGGCGCAGTCGAAGTAAGCCGAAGTGCTTTCAAAAAGTGCCAGCTTTTATGAGGTGGTAACTGAAAAACCTTGCACTTAATTCCTACTTAAAGAAAAAATCGTTCCTATCCAACTCTTGAAACTGTCACCGTGGCGTAGCACCTGTCACCTGTCACCTAGCCTAATTTGTTTTTTTCTGACTAGCTACTTAAACCCCTACAGGAGTTAGGAGTCAAGAGTAAAAATCTCTTATTTTGGAAGAAAATTTTAGCGATCAATTGGGTCAAAAATAATTGAGCTTTGGAATAAAGCATCACATTTTTTGGCTACCATTACGCAAATGTTACTCAGGGCTTGCTGATAGTTATCCATGTCCTCTTGTTCCAGGTAAATTTGAGCAGATTTTTCTAAATCTTCCATGGCTTGTGCATGATTTTCTTCAACTTTACTTTCCCCGTATTGAGCCAATTCATAATAAACCATTCCCCGTTTGAGGTAAACTTTAGCCATCTGGGGATTAATATTTAATGCTTGATTAAAATCTGCGATCGCCTGATTGTATTCTTGATCATAATTACTGCTATATTGGGCAAATTGATAACGAGCCAGACCGCGATGGAAGTAAGCTTCTGCTTGGGAAGCATTCAGTTGAATTGCCTCTGTAAAATCAGCAATTGATTTTTGATATTCTTGTTGAAAATTATTGCTATATTTAGCTATTTGAGAACGGACAATACCCCGTCTAATATAAGCTTCCGTGTCACGGTTATTGATGTTGATAGCTTGATTAAAGTTTTGGATAGCTTTCTGATACTCTTGGTCAGGATCATTACTATACTCGGCCAGCATATAGTAGGCATTGCCCCGATTTACAAATGCTTTAACTTCCTGGGGATTAATTTTTAGGGCTTGGTTATAATCTGCCAATGCTCCTTCATAATCATTCAGATTGTAGCGAGAATTACCCCTATGGATATACAATCTAGAAAAATTAGGATTTTTTTTGATACCTTGGGTAAAATTTTCAATTGCTTGCTCATAGTCTCGTTTTCGATAAGCAGCGTTACCACGATCATAGTAATCTAAATAAGACAGATTTTCCTCTTGAGGATGATTATTTTCTTGGCGAGAAATCAAGCTTTGTTGAGTGTAAGGATTTTGGGAAACAAAGGGACGAGTAAATTTAATCATTAAGTCCAAATACCCCAATAAACCCAAACCCAACAGGCTAAACATAATAGTATAAAACCTTGACTTTTGAGTAGTCTTGGGAGGTTGATAAATAGAAAAATTTTGGGTAAAGACTGGTTGCCAATGATGTAGCGGTGATGCAGAAATCACAGGTCGGCGTGAACGAGGATTTTGTGTGTGGCGCTTTTTAGATTTTCGTCGGGGTTTGAGATGTTCTTTAGAAGCGATCGACTCCAGTGATGGAAAAGGATCACGTCCACCTAAACGCGCCGCACGTTCACACCAAGGACACTTGTCGAGATGATTATGGTAGCGATGCTGGGGGTTAGCAGTACAAGTAACAAGACTCTCTTCAGCGGTGGTTAAAACTGACAACCAAGTTTGAGCAGCAGGACGCAAGTGAGGGTTGTGATGCCCATCCTCAAAACAACGCACAAACAAATCCCGTAAACCGGGAGCGAGCATTTCCCAAGCAGGTGCTATGGGGGTAGGTAAATAGGGAACTTGTTGCCTTTGACTATAAGTAAAATGACCAGCAACGATTCGGACTTCGTAAGTTGGTGGATCAAACTGACCTTGAAAAATCCCGGAAAATGGGTGAGTACCTTCCATTAATAATTGAAATATCAGCACCCCTAACCCAAATAAATCATGGTAAATTTCCCGATCATAGTCAGCAAAAGTTTTATTCTGTAGTTCTGGTGGAGTATACTCTGGTTTACCAACTGCACAACGATAAACAATGTTTTGCTGTGGATCACGAACTTGAAATGAATCTGTATCTACCAAAGTCACTAAGGCAGTATCACTAACTAAAATATTTGACTCATTAACATCACCAATACAATACTGGCTCGCGTGTAAAGCTGCAAAAGCTGCGGCCAAATTACGAGCAGTCCTAAGTAAATACTGATAATTAAATAAAGGACAATTTAGGCGACGGGTTCCCGGATGATAAAAGTCCATGATCGGACGCATCCCCCGAATCCGGGGCATTAAAAAGCCGACGATACTACCACTACCATCCGCAGCTTGTAACAACTCCTGAGGCCAAGCAATGGAAATATGCCCCAAATTAGCTGTTGGGTTTTCTGGGGGGTTGGCAATCATGGTCTGAAGTTTGTGAGCATGGGTCAGAATTGGTTTGTGATATATTTTGGCCACTAAATTTTCATCTGATGGCACGGCATAGACACAGGCTTCACCCCCACGTCCCAAATTGACCGTGAGATTGAGAATTTCTTTCTGCCCAAGAGAACGAAGTACCTGCATAGTGAAATGACTGTTAACAGTGGTTATTGAAAGGGAATGGGGATTGAAGTACAGACGACCTGATCGGTCGTCAATACGAAATTAAGAATTTAAAAAACGCTGAATCTGAAACTGACAGTCTGGACTATCAACCCTACCCAATAAACATTGTTTATGAATTGCTTAGTGCTGCTATGATAAGAGTCAAATCATCATCTGTGCGATTAGTAATTCTTTCAGAGCATAAAAATTTGACTAGTTGCTCTTTGGCAACGACCTTATCTTCAGCATTGGCTACAAAGTCGAATAAAGGAAAAAAGAATGGTTTGTGGGGTTCACCAACAAGCATATTCAAAGCCAGCATTTGTAGTCCATCAGTGAGAACGCCGATATTAACTATGTGCTGACGCAAAATTTTTATCTGGGTTGTAGTTAAGGCATCAGGTGAAGTCAAAAATGTGGTTTCGTTAATGTATTCACCCCTATTAGGGATTGTCAGCGCCTGTAAGTTACCTGTACTATCCTTGGCTACAGCTAAACCATCACCGATTTGGGCTACTGCTACAACTTTTGGTGTGGCGATCGCAATAATTAAGGTAGTTGCTAAATCTGATGACTGATGTTTGCAGGCCACTGCCTCATCTTCTACTGCTTTTTTAGCAGCTAACATGGCATCAGTTAACAAATTACGCAAAAGAGTATCCTCAGTAAAGGTACTGTGAGTAATTTCGCAATTTGAAATATGTTCTATTGCTGTTTCTACAGCAATCATCGCTCCCACTTTTCCCAAAGTTGCTGAACCAGCCCCATCTGCTGCTGCTGTCACTAAGACATTATTTGGCAATATCTGCCAATGGTGAGCATCCTGACATAACTGCTGGTTTTTAATGTGGCTAGTTCCACATACCGAAGCGGCTACTATCCGCCATTGAGGAATCTGTTTTGGTGTGTTCATAAATTTTTTCTCACAGCTATAGCAGGTGATAGGTGACAGGTGACAGGTGACAGGTGACAGGTGACAGGTGACAGAGTGGAAAGTTTGCTTGTATATTAGTTTTGTCAATGGCTTACGCCATGCTGCGCTATCAGTTCGTGAACTACCACCTGAGTTGTTGCTATAACTGCTAACTGATAACTGATAACTGTTAAACAGACCCCCAACCGATTGGTGGTAGTGCTACTTGCTCGTCTACTTTGGAATGGGAAACCGCTGACATACTTGCTGAAAGCCAAACAAACATTTCAATAAAGTTTAACCCTTTAAGTTTCAGGGGAGTACGTACAGCTATTTGACTTAAACGGTTCATATTAGCATTTTCTACTCCTACCGTAAAAAAGGCAACACGTTTATTCGCCTCATCTCCTTGTAGCCTCTGTATTGCTTGTTCTATAACATCATCTAGCTCACCTTGTGGCTCACCATCTGTAATCATAAATACCCAAGGACGGTAGTAAGCAATGCCATTGGCACGATACTGAGATTTGCGTTCTTGAATTATTTCTAACGATTTATTAATTCCTGCCCCCATTGTCGTTAGTCCTTGGGCTGTTAGAATAGGTGGGTTGAATTGGTCTGCTGTTACAAAGTCTTGCACAATATTGACATGACTATCAAAAGTAACAATTGCTACTTCTACCCTTCTAGCTGCCAATGAATTTTTTAGTAGCTCATCCTTAAAACTCAGTAGGCCTTGATTTAAAGCCTCAATCCTTTCTCCTTGCATGGAGCCAGATGTGTCTAGCAATAGCACGCACGGACAACGTGGTTCTGGGTTTTCTGCAAATTCTACAACTTCATCTAGTTTTAATGTATCCAGCATAACCTTTTGTGTTATGTTATAGTCCAAAGCGTTACTTTCCCTTGCTCAAAGTATCATAGTCTCCCAGACTAGTACAACTACAAGTATGGTATTTTGCGGTAGATGGATAAAAATTCATCCATGCAAATTATTCCAATCAAATTATCTATTTCAGGAAACTTGAATCACCATATACTTTAGTTAAAGCTAATTAATCAGGGGGAGAAACATTATTTTTGGGTAGATAACCTATCTATCATTTATATCCAAATCATTAAGAATATAATATTCAATATATACATTTCTAAGAAATAAAAATTTAAAGATTTTATGTGGAAAATTTGCTAATTATCAACCAATCAGGAAACACAGTTAATACCGCAATGGGAAAATGTGTACCCTGTAATAATGAGAACAGAAAGTTTTACTCTTCTGGAAAATAGGAAAATATTTGACAGTCTAGTATTATTATGTAATTCACGGAGGATTAATTGATATAGCTGGAGGTAGATTTATGATATTTCATCATCAATTAGTTGGTTGATAGAGAAATATGAAAATAAGTGAAGGGAGAAAAACCTTTACCTTTGACCCAAACCAACTTACTAATTCCCATTTCTTGACCGAGCAGTATTGAGACATATTTCACCTAATCCAGAAATTCATTATTGCTCCAGACTCAATCAATAGTAAAGCAATTTTTCTTTAAAAACTGTAAAAATATGAATAATACTGGCACATTTACCAAACTATCTCCTAAACGTTTATTAAGACAGTTAAGCAATTCTTCTGACACTACTTGTTTACAAGTTTTAAACAATTCAGTGCTATGGTCAATATACTTAGACCAAGGCAAAATTATCTATGCCACTCATTCAGTAGAACCCTTTGATAGACTGGAACGGCATATACGTCGTCTAAGTCAGCAAATTCCCGTAATGAGTAATGAACTTCGTGTACAATTACGCATGACGTTTGAACCTGACTGGCAAACTCAGTTAATTGAACGTAGTGATGATGAACACCAACAACCGCCGGAATATCAAGCTATTTATTGGTTGGTGAATGAAAAACATTTACTCTCTCACCAAGCTGCGTTACTGATTCAAGAGTTAGTAAAAGAGGTAATCGAATCATTTTTGTTGATTAGAGAAGGCACGTTTGAATTAACAGCAACAGTTAATAGCCTACCGAAAATTTGCAAACTTGATGTTGATAGTATTATGGAACACTGCAAAAATCGGTTGCAAAATTTGCAGTCTTTCGCTCCTCAAATCTCTTCTCCTTATCAGCGTCCATACCTGTTGATTAACAGTAAATTTTATGATAAACAATTACCAGAATTACAGCAAAATATCACTACCTGGATGAAGGGTTTTAGCCTGCGTCATTTGGCAGTAATTATGAATCTCGATGAGGTGGAACTGGCTCGAACTTTATACCCGCATATCCTTCAGGGTTCGATTATTTTGCATGAACCGGATCCTCCATTCGATAAATTACCTAAAACCTTTGAAGATGTTTCACTAGCTCCTAGATACAGCACAATCAGAATTAATGGCAAATCGTTTAAGGTAGAAGCATCACCATCCATTACCCTGGGAGAGAACCCTGTACCTCAAGTTTCTGCTTTACCAAAAGAAAACCTTGAGCAATCAACCATACCCAATAACATACTAACTAATGGGGAAAACGTAACCGCTGCTACCATAACCGCTAAAAAGCCTTACAAAATTATTTCTGTAGATGATAGTCCGACGGTTCTCAAAGAAATCAGCCGTTGTTTGGAAGATGAAAATGTTGCTGTAGTAACTATTAATGATCCAATCAAAGCAGTGATGTCTATCATTAGGCATAAACCCGATTTGATTTTATTGGATCTGAATATGGCGGGAATTGATGGTTATGAGTTATGCCGAATTATTCGTAATAATTCAATGTTTAAGGAAATTCCCATTATTTTTGTGACTGGTAGTAAGGGAATTATTGATAAGGTGAAAGCAAGAATGGTCGGAGCTTCTGGTTATTTAACTAAACCTTTTACTCGTGCGGAACTGTTAAAAATGATTTTCATGCACTTGGCGTAAAGGTGACTGGGGAATGGTGACTGGTGACTGGTGACTGGGGACTGAGGACTGAGGACTGGGGACTGGGGACTGGGGACTGGGGACTGGTGACTGGGGACTGGGGACTGGTGACTGGGGACTGGTGACTGGTGACTGGTGACTGGTGACTGGTGACTGGGTTAAGATGAATAACCCAATTCCCAATTCCCAATTCCCAATTCCCAATTCCCAATTCCCAATTACCCATTACCCATTACCCATTACCAATTACCCATTACCAATTACCCATGACCCATTACCCATTACCCATTACCTGAGAACTGTGGCACAAGTTGTATTAGAAAACGTTTATAAAAGTTTCCCTCCCCGGAAGGGGGAAAGTGTGAAGACACAGCAGTCATCACCAGAAAAAGAGGGTGCAGATAGTATTAATGTCCTCAGACGCATTAATTTAACCATTGCTGATGGTGAATTTATGGTGTTGGTGGGACCTTCTGGTTGTGGTAAAAGTACCTTGCTGCGGCTAATAGCAGGGTTAGAGGTGATGACTGGGGGTAATATTTGGGTGGGCGATAGCGCCAGCGCGCCCGCAGGGCTTCGCCTAATTAATGACTTACCCCCCAAAGCGCGAGACATTGCAATGGTGTTCCAAAATTACGCCCTTTACCCCCACATGAGTGTTTATGACAACATTGCTTTTGGGTTACGTCGTCGTTTGGGAAATGGTGAAACAATTTCTACCCGTAATTTTCGTACATGGGGAGAGAATCTACTTGTGGGAGTGACTAAAAAACTACCCAAAGGACTGCGTTATCTTTCTCCAAAAGAACGCACAATAGAACAACAAGTGCTGAATGTTGCCCAATTATTACAAATTGAAAATTTATTAAATCGCCTACCTAAACAGTTATCAGGAGGACAAAGACAAAGGGTAGCATTAGGGAGAGCGATCGCCCGAAATCCTCAAGTATTTTTAATGGATGAACCCTTATCTAATTTAGATGCTAAATTACGGGCAGAAACCCGCACCCAAATTGTTAAATTACAGCGTCAGTTGGGGACAACGACAATTTACGTTACCCATGATCAAACTGAAGCTATGACAATGGGCGATCGCATTGCCATCATGTCTGGGGGACAAATTCAACAAGTCGCCCCTCCTTTAGAACTATATAATTATCCTGCTAACCGCTTTGTAGCCGAATTTATTGGTTCACCACCAATGAATTTTATTCCGGTAGAATTTCATGCACCTTTATTAATTACCCATGCTAATTTTCGCTTTACCCTCCCAGATGTATGGGGAAAAGCATTACAAAAATACGATGGACAAACTGTAATTTTAGGTATTCGTCCAGAACACTTAATGTTAAGTGTACCAGCTACCAAAAATTTACCAGTTAAAGTAGATTTAGTAGAGAATTTAGGAAACGATAGTTTTCTTGCTGTAAGAATATATAACCCTGATTTACCAAATACAGATGGTCAAACTTTACAAGTACGAGTTCCTCCAGATAGATTTATCAGTTTGGGTGAGCAACTTTGGTTATCATTAGTTTCTGAAAAACTCCACTTTTTTGACCTAGAAACCGATTTAGCCATATTTCCCAAAGGTAGGTAATAGGCGACTGGGGAGAAAAATTTTAGATTTTAGATTTTAGATTTTAGATTGGAGTTGACAAAAATAAATAATCCAAAATCCAAAATCCAAAATCCAAAATAAATAGCTCCTGACTCCTTGAACTTTGATTCTGAGATTATTAACTATCATCATTATCGGTTATGCCGATTTCTTATCCCTATGGCTATTACGGACTTCTACTTTTTGCTTACCAGCAACTTCCAGATAAGCTAAATCTTTAATTTTCTTGCTCAAGCTGCTAGGTGCTAAATGACTCTCTGACCTTTTCTCTGTTGGTGATGGAGCAATTTTCAAATTTTCATTCTGTTGAGGGTTAGACCGACTATTGCGAGAGTTTTCTTTGAGTAGTCGGTTATAAGTACGGTAAGGAATGTAATGCAAAGGATTGTAACCAACAAACCGCAACATTAACACACAAGCCCAAGAATACTTACCAGCGAGAATTGCTTCTATTACTTGGTCAAACTGTTCAGGATTGATTTTTTTGTCAGGGAGTCCACTATTTCCAGAAATGCCTTGATTCATAGTACGTTTGAGTTTTATTTCAATGAGGTAAATTGTCGAGTTTCTTCGAGTTTTATTGTCAAGTGCTATTTACAACTGCAATACACAAACTGCAATACACAAACTGCAATATCAGTTCACCACACCAACATTTACCAGTTGATCGCAGGAAGTGATATCGTACCTTCACCCAGTAATTTTGGTTTGGTTGATGACTATTTGTGAAACAGTTGTTGAATTAATTACAGGAATATATTGGTAATAGACCAGTAGCAAATGTTGAAAAATATAGATTCACCTTTTCCACAGGCACATCCAGAAATTTTACAACTTCTCAGCAGTTCCCGTAATTAAGAGCAAAAAAGCTATTCCTAAAACTGCTCTGTTGTGTTCGCTGCATCCAGATACGGTGAAGCAAAGTTTTAGTTTTGGCAATTTTTACTGCTAACTGGTTCGTTGTCTGTAGGTTTGGGAGCAACTTCCATAAACTAACTTTCAAAACTAAGCTGCTTGGGGTTGCTTGTTCTGCTCTAGCTTTTATCTTCCCCAGTGTCTTAGTTATTAAAGTTGTGATTTGCGTTGTGATTTGCGTTGTGATTTGCTTTCCTGGGATGTTATTGACTTGTGCTATCTTGCCTATACACTCCCACATCACAACTCTGGGTAAAAAATCTAATTTCTTCTCCCAAACTACATCAACAAAGGCTGAAAGTGCTTTATTCTCCCAGGATGTTGACTTGTTGCTTTTATTTTTAATTAATACGTCACTACTTTGGGGTAGGACTGATAAATTTACCGTTGGTGAAAGTACGAGACTTTCCCCGGATGCCTGACGAAAATGTAAATCAGAGCGTTGTATCCCTAAATTACCTCGTGGGCTTGGTGTTTCGACTGCATTTGACCTGATGATTTGTTTCATGACCTGACCTGTGATTGAAAACCTGACTGTTTTTAATCAAGTCTGTTTGCTGCTTTGCTGTATTGACCCTGTTGTACAGTTTTGTAACCTCGTCGCTGTGGTTGCTGGTGAAAGCAACTGCTATTGGTTACTTGTGTTCTGTGATTTTTGCTGACTCCTGAAAGAAAGGAAAAAATTTACCATCTTTCTGTAATTCAGCGGGTTTAGTAGATGCAGTTGTGTCTTCTAAAAATTCCACAAGCTGTAATTCAATAGATGTTCCCTGAATATTATTGTATAACTAGCCGCCGAAAATTATTAAGTCTTTTCAGTAAAGTTTCATAATTTTCCAGTCAGCTAAGAAGAGCATTCATATTGCCTTCTTAAAAGCTACATTCGTATTTATACTATTTTTTTTCTCTAATGTCATCTGCCACTTTGGCAGTCTTATAAGTTAAATTTACTGAATATCTCAGAATGTTCATTTAGCCAATGTGCAACTTTCACTTTTGTCCCATTTTTGTCAAGAAAATGGGGGGTAACACCCCTCATTTTATGAGGTTATCAAAGTTGATTATCTTGATTTTTCCGCCAATTATTACTATTAACTAAATTCACAAACCTTTATAAATTAAGCATTCTAGAGAATTTTATCAAAAAACAATACCGGATTTTTCATAAATTTCACTCTAGAAGTTTAGTGATTATATATTGTTATATGTTTTTCTTTTAGGTCTGATGGGAGAATCATTAGGGCTACACTTATTCTTAATGGCGGCTGGTAAATACATAGTAATAATTGTATATCAATAAGTCCGATCTTCTAAAAATTAAGTTGTTGTTGATACTATTTTATGATATACTACATTTATCGTCTTTATCACACAAAGTTACACATAAAAAAACACCCATAAGCGGGTGTGTTAAGAGAAAAAGTAATATATTAAACCTGCATTTAATCATGTAATCAAACCGCTCAATATAAATTAAGCGTCATCAGAGAATTGTGAATTTAGCTGAGTGAAAATTTTGAGTTTTTGTGAAGTCAAGTAACTCAGTTGCTAGGGAGAAAAATTATCATGTCAATTTTATTATGTGTAAATGTAAATCGTTAATTATGATGAGTTTGTGTTTTAGAGATTCTAAAAAATTGATACTTATGTGATTCAGTAGGTGAATTTGGTGATATACAAATTTTGAGATTTGGGCAGTAATTCACATTGGTTTTTACTTGCCAATCAGAAACCAAAGAGCTATAATATAAATCCCTAGCACTGGAACTCTTTTTTTATGAGTAACGGTGCAGTTGGTTGTAAACCTGAAACAATCAAAATCGTTGCTGCTGCTTTTTCTGACCCTACATAGACCTAGATTTTGTTTTGTACTAAATTTTGTACTATCTGGCTGGTTTTCAGTCAAGGTTAAACAACACAATTAAGCGCAGAAACTCATAGCATCTGACATGAGAGTAACTTTTATATTCTGAATGCCAGCTAATTCTATCAGGGTGAGGTAGGTTTTACGGTTTTTATATTGAATGTTCATTTTTCCAATGTTCCTGGAGATAAGTTTTAAGTGGGTTGTCCTCGATGCTTCAAAGTGAATTTTGAATTATTTATGTATCCTTTGGCACAAAAATGTTCGCATTCTGAGAAAAAGAGTAGTTATCTATAGACTTTGTTGATGAAACAGGTGTTCATTGCGTATTTTCAAACATGGGTATAGGGGTTGAGAACTTTCAACTATTACTATTACTGTTTTTTTCTCAGGATTCCGGAAATAACCAGAAAATAAAATCACATTTCTGCTGATACATTTTTTAACTATAAAAGATGTTTATTTACGACAAATCTTAAAAAAATCTAAAATTTTTACGTAAAGTTCTGCATAAGTGCTTGAGCGAAATGTTACCAAAGGATATGGGGAGGTGGGGTGATGGGGAGGGAAATAAATTCTTCCTTCTTCTTTCTCAACTCCTATTATCTTCTTACTGTCACCTGTCACCTGTCACCTATTCCCAATTCCCTCTTATACATTATTTAAAGCATAGGTAAACTGCCCAGATAGCCATTGCCCGTAAATACGTACTAGCGCGAAAAGTACCTGCTGCGGTGATAGCTTCCGGGGTGCGGAACTGTAAACCGTTTTCATAAACTTGTTTAACCACCGCTTCAGTTAAACGCAAACCTTCATTTTTCATCCCCATCTGTAACAAAAATGCAGCTAAACCAAAATTAATACCTGTCCAAACTTCTAGGGGATGGGTAGCGTAGGGGTTTTCTGGTGAACCATCGGGAAGGACACCGTTTGCAGCGCCAAATTTTCCATTTTGGAACTTGAGGAAACAAGCATTATATATAGTAGTCAAAGCAGAAAGAGCGTTATCAGTGGGTACAATATCTGGTAAACTAAGCAAACGAGCATAAAATTGCCCACATAACTGATCAGCCATCACCACATTAGAACCACTTTCACTATCCAAACGGTAAAACTGACCATTCCACAGTTTTTCTTGATAAATTGGTTGTGATTGATTTAACCAAGTTTGATAGATTGATTTTTGGGAAGTTGTGTGTTTATGATCTTTGAGAATATCACAAATAGCGATCGCACTTTCTAACGCTGCTAACCACAAACCACCACAATAAGCACTAACACCATTTAACCGCCAATCGTCAAAAGTCTGATCCGGTGCGCCAGAATTTTCTGGTATACCATCTCCATCTAAATCAAATTGTTTCACATAATCCAAAGTTTGCACAATTGCATCCCAACATTCTGCGAGAAATTCGATATCATTTGCACCAGTAAATAGAAAATCGCGGTATACTTGCAAGACAAAATCACAACCTAAATCTTTCCACAAATTGCAATCTTGATAAGCAGTATAATTGGTTTTTTCCCAAACCCACTCATTAGGTGCGCCTAAGTCGTGAGGTGTAGCACCTGCTACTTTACGGATAGCTTGGGGACTTTCAGTGTTGATGGTGAGATAATAACCGATAATTCTAGTTCTATCATCACTTTGGGGAATTGCCCTAGCAAATGCACGCATAACGGCTTTTTCTAGTTCTGGGAATAACATTAATAACCCGAAAGAACCGTATAACCGCACATCTAAACTTTCATACCAGCGGTAATCTAAACATTCTAACACTGCAAATTGACCGATGGGGTCTTTTTCCGTTGCTGCACTCCAGAGAGTACCCCCACTGGTTAAGTCGTAGAGTTCGTTAAATAACGCCATTTTCAACCAGTCGGGTAAGTCTTCCCGGTTTAAAATAGGACTTTGCCAGTTTTGAATTTGCGATCGCCAATTATGATATTCTTTCAGTGCATGGGTAGCAATGTGCCAAGCGTTATCACCACTACAACCAAAAAAGTCTGTATATCTGCGATAATAGTTTACACCTTCTGCAAATTCTGTCACCGGAAAATCCCAACTTAACACAAAAGGAACTTCTAAAGTTTCCCCTGGTTGCAAAGTGAAACGCACAGCAACAGCAGCACCTAAACGAGTATTTTCATCTGTGGGAGTTTCATCTAAATAATTAGTTAAAGAACCATCTTTACTAAAAGTCTGCCAAATTTCCTCACCATTTCCTATAGTGTTAAAACGGGAATGATAAAATAATTCAACTTGATCATTTTTAGCAGTAGCAATACACCAAGTTCCATCACCTTCTTGGGGAGTTTCATTATTAGTAACTCGACCTAAAACACAACCTAAAAACTTATCATCTTCAACTAACCAATTATAGTTACCTTTACTTTCTCCCCATTTTGGTTGATATTCATAAACAGGACTGCCATCATCTCTAATTTTCACATCAGGAGATTTTAAAACATTGGTAAACCAACCTGCCATATTTTCCCAAGTTAGCATTATACTAACAGTAATTGGTTGGTTAGTTGGGTTGTGTGCAGTCCATAGGAAAACCGCTACAGGATAACTGGTTTCTTGGTAATTATTAGCCCAGATAGGTGAAAATTGTTCACAGGTTAATTGAACTGGAAAAACATTTTCATAAACAAACCAACTACGGGGATAAAGTGCATGATAAATTCCTACATTTTGTGGGGTGGGCATCTTGCCCGCCTCTTCTGATACCTTTGAAGAAGGTGGATAAAATTCCCAAGTTTGTAATGTGTTATCTTCTGGGGGTTGGGTAGATAATGCGTAGGTTTTGTCTGATGTAAAGATGCTAAATTGACAAGCAGGGACATTTTTAAATGTATGTTCTCCACCGTCAATGTGCCATAAATTGAAATCTCCGCGAGAGGAACGGCCGATACAACCTGCACCAAAACCACCTAATGGCATTCCGTGAAATGGTCCATCATCGAGGTTGCTGGGATAGCGGACGGTGTAGGGTTTTTCCCATCCTAAACCGATGGGGCGTTTCCAGGTGTAGGGGGGTATTTGGGGGTGGGTGTTCATGGTTTTGAGGATCACATTTTTGATGTTAATGCAGGGTAGCTGTTTATGTGGTTTTTTTCAAGTAGTTATGAGGTTGTTTTTTTCTCACGCAGAGGCGCAGAGGCGCAAAGGAAGAGAGGTTTTTAAGTGTATTATTATTTTTATTTCGCGCAAAGGCGCTAAGGAGCAAAGGCGCAAAGGTTGATTTATAATTTTAGGTTGAGTTATGGATAGGAATTTTATTTATTAGATATTTAATATGTGATAAGATGTAGTTTATTACAAGAGATCAAATAAGTCTATGATTACTCAAGTGATGATTCAACCCTCATCCTGGGTAGAGTCGGGAATTGAAATCAAAAAAGTTAGAGATTTGAATTTGTTTAAGTTTAGCTCTGAGTTACAGTCTCGTTTGGAAGAACTTTCTGAAAGAAAGAAGGCGGAAATGCTAACTGCAAGTGAAGAGGCTGAGTTAGCAGGAATATTAGAACTGGATAGAATTTTTACTTTATTGAATGCGAAAATAATTGCTGAATCATGACAGTTAATGATACGACCAGAAAATTAGTCAGAGAAAGAGCAAAATTTCTATGCGAATACTGTCATTCTTTGGAAGAAGCAAGTGCAGCTTTATTTGCAATTGATCACATTATTCCTCAATCTCTTCCTGGTTCATCAGATAATCCCGATAATTTAGCTTTAGCTTGTCAACGTTGTAACGGATATCGCTATAATTTCACAACGGGTATCGATCCGGAAACTGGAGATATCATTCCCATATTTAATCCGCGAAAACAAAAATGGTCTGATCATTTTATTTGGTCGGCTGATGGTTTAAAAATTATTGGTATTACTCCTACGGGAAGGGCTACTTGTAATCGTTTGGATCTTAATGATGAAAGGCATAATGAAGGTTCTATTATCAAAGCACGTCGTTTTTGGGTAAAAGGTGGTTGGCATCCTCCAGATGAAGACCCGCGTCAAAATGAGGATGATTGAAATGTTATATTTATGGCACTAGCAAAAAGGATTTTAGTCAGTTTTAACTGACTTGGGCTATTAGACTGGGAATTCATTCCCAGGCGGGTTAGAAGGCTAATGAAAGATGGTGAAAGATATCAATTTATAAATTAGTTCAAGCTTGATATACCTTGGTTTTTATCATACACAATGTCAATCTTTTCCATTTCTTGGATGAGGATATCTTTAATTTTCTCATAATCAAAATTTTCATATAGTGGAAACTTTTTTTGGCATAAAATTAGTAGTTCATCTAGCTCAGAGGGTGTTTGAAAAGTTTTTGGCAGTCAAAATTTAGGCAAGTCGCCTAACCATAATACGGATCATAGCAAGGTAGATAAAAGTCTCAGATGTTTCGGGCAATAATTCATAATCTCGGACTAATCGCCGACAACCCATCAGCCACCCAAAAGTGCGTTCTACGACCCAACGCTTTTTGAGCAAGACAAAGCCCTTGGTTTGTTGTGGTCGCAGAACTACTTGGACAATCCAACGACAAAAATTCATCACCCATTGCATGAACGGTTCGCCGTCGAAGCCACCATCTACCCAAATAGTGGTCAAACGGGATGCTTGCGTTTGAGACTGTTTCACCCGCTTGAGAACTTTTTTTCCGCCTTCTCGCTCACCCACATTCGCGGCTGTTACCAACACTCCTAAGACTAAACCCAAGGTATCGACTGTCAGAAATCGCTTACGCCCTGTAATTTTCTTGCCTGCATCAAAGCCCACTGATTGACTCACCATTGCCGCACTTTTCACACTTTGGCTGTCGATAATCGC